>PKCW01000301.1 GCA_002862965.1 Pseudomonadota bacterium | reverse complement strand
GCCCCGCGCTGACTTCGGGGAACAGCTGGCTGTCGGCCGCCAGGCTGATGCGCAGCAACTGGCACGATCGGTCGGCTTCCATGCTCTGCTCGAAGCAGCCCTGATGGGCGATCTGCTGGCTGCGCCTTGCGGTTTCCCGCACCAGCCGGTTGTGCAGGTCCACGCATTCGGCGAGCAGGTCGAACTGGCCCAGCCAGTTCTCGAGCTGGCTCTGCCGCAGTTCGTGCGGCTGCTGCAGCCAGCAGTGCAGGGCAGGCAGGTCGAAAGGCGCCGCACCCCCCGGGATGGCGGCGCGCTGGCGAAAGGTGCTCAGCAGGTCGTGGTGGCGCAGGGCCTGGCCCGGCTGGCCGGGAAAACCATGCAGCCGGTCCAGCAACTGCCGCAGGCGCGCGACGACATCCCCGAGTTGGGCCTGATCGATGCCCTCGCGTTGCCGCAGCCGCTCCAGGGCAAGACTGTGGCGTTCCAGTTCGGCGATGAGTTCGCCCTTGATGTCGCCGCGCCCCAGGGTGTCGAGGATCTCCAGGAGATGGGACAGTGTGGCCCGCGTGTCCCAGGCCGTGCGGCCGTGGAGCGTGTGGCGGGCCTGCGCGAGCACGAACTCGAGACGAAGAAACTTGCGCATGCGCTCGTTGAGGGGGTGTTCGAAATGCACGGTGCCTCGGGATCAGCAGGAGGGTCGGCGCCGGTGGCGGGCATCACGGCAGCGACAGGCGGCTCTCGCGGGCCTTGGGGTCGACCGCCATGGCGCGGTAGGCGGCGTGCAAGCGGTCGACCGCAGCGTCGAGCGCCTCGGGTAAACCTGCATTGTTCACGATATCGTGCGCCGCTGCCAAGCGCCGTGCCCGCGGGGCCTGGGCCGCGAGGATGGCGGCCGCCTGGGCAGCGTCGCTGCCGTCGCGTGCCATCAGTCGCTCGATCTGCACCGCTTCGGGGACGTCGACGACCAGCACCCGGTTCACGAGGTGATGCTGGCCGGTTTCCACCAGGAGCGGCACCATCAGGATCACATAGGGGCCTTCGGCGGCGCGCAGCGCCTGCTGCATGGCCAGACCGATGGCCGGGTGCATGATGCGGTCGAGGGCGCGACGCTGCTCGGGGTCGGCGAAGACGCGTTGGCGCAGCCGTTCGCGGTCGAGACGGCCGTCCGCGCCCAGGACGTCGGGCCCGAAGGTCTGGATCAGCCGCTCGAGCGCAGGCTGGCCCGGCTCGACCACCTGCCGCGCCAGCGCGTCGGCGTCGATGACGGGCACGCCATGGCGGGCGAAGCGCTCCGCGACCGTGGATTTGCCGCTGGCGATGCCGCCCGTGAGTCCGACGATGAACATGAACCGTCCCTGGTGCGAGTCCGTCCAGGGGGCAGCTTACGCCACGCCGGACACCTGCAGGTAGCCTCGGTTCAGATGATCCCCGGCCATCAGCATGATCCAGCCGCCGGCCGCGAGAAAGGGACCGAAGGGAATGGGTGTCTGGCGATCCCGGCCGCTGAGCCGCAGGGCCACGGTGCCGATCAGCGCGCCGACGATCGAGCCGATCAGGATGATGCCGGGCAGGTGGGCCCAGCCCAGCCAGGCGCCGAGCAGGGCCAGCAGCTTGAAGTCGCCGTAGCCCATGCCCTCCTTGCCGGTGAGCAGGCGAAACGCCTGATAGACGCTCCACAGCGCGAGATAGCCGGCCATGGCGCCGATCACCGCATCGCCCAGCGGCGCGAAGGTCCCCGGGAGGTTGAACGCCAAGCCGAGCCAGAGGCCCGGCAGCGTGAGGTTGTCCGGCAGGATCTGGTGGTCGAGATCGATGCCGGCGAGCGCGATCAGCAGCGCGGTGAGCGCCAGCGCGCCCAGTGCCTCGGTGCCGGCGCCGAAGCGCCAGGCGATCAGGGCAAAGGCGAGCGCGGTGAGGCTCTCCACCAGCGGATAGCGCAGGCTGATGGGCGCGCCGCAATGGCCGCAGCGGCCGCGCAGTGCGAGATAGCTCAGCACGGGGATGTTGTGCCACGGCCGCAGCAGCGTCCGGCACCGGGGGCAGCGCGACGGCGGGCGCACGATGCCAGGCGGCGCCGCGTCGGCCGGATCGGTGGCAAGACCCAGGGTCTCGCGTGCCTCCTCGCGCCAGCGGTAGGCCAGCCACGGCGGCAGGCGCAGGATCACGACGTTCAGGAAACTGCCGACCAGCAGCCCGAACACCAGAAATACACCGATCCGCAGGCCGTCGTGCACGTGCAGCAGGTTCAGCAGATCATCCATGAGCGGTCGGATCCTTGCGTCGCGTTCGGTCAGGGGCGATGGGGTTCAAATGGCGTTGCCCATCTGGAAGATCGGCAGATACATCGCGGTCACGAGGCCGCCGACCAGAATGCCCAGGATCGCCATGATCATGGGTTCCAGCAGGGTGCTCAGGTTGTCGACCATGTTGTCCACTTCGGCCTCGTAGAACTCGGCCACCTTCGCCGACATGTCGTCCAGCGAGCCGGACTCCTCGCCGATCCCGATCATCTGCACCGCCATGTTGGGAAACAGGTCGACGCGGTCCTGCATGCTCAGGTGCAGTTGCTGGCCCGTGGCCACCTGTTCGCGCATCTTCATCACGGCCTCCTGAAAGACGATGTTGCCGGTCGCGCCGGCCACCGACTCCATGGCCTCCACCAGCGGTACGCCGGCGGCGAACATGGTCGACAGGGTGCGCGTGAACCGGGCCAGCGCCGCCTTGTGCAGGATCTTGCCGATGATCGGGAGGCGCAGCAGCAGCCGGTCACGTCCGCGCCGGAATTCCGGCGAGGTGCGGTTGAAGAACCGGATGACGGCGACGATGCCGCCGATGCCGCCGAGTATGATCCACCACCAGCTCTGCACGAATTCCGACAGATCGATGACCATGCGTGTGAAGGCCGGCAGGTCCGCGCCGAAGCTGCTGAACAAGCCCTCGAACTGGGGCACCACGAAATAGAGCAGGATGCCCGTCACCACGAAGGCCACGATGGTGACCACGGTGGGGTAGGTGAGCGCCTTGCGCACCTTGGCCTTGATCGCCTCGGCCTTTTCCTTGTAGGTGGCGATCTTGTCCAGCAGGGTCTCGAGCGCGCCGGATTTTTCCCCGGCATTGACCAGATTGACGAACAGATCGTCGAAATGCGCCGGGTGTTCGGCCAGCGCCTCGGACAGGGACGAACCGCCTTCGATCGAGGCGCGGATGGTCATGATCAGCTCGCGCATCGACAGGTTTTCGTTGCCGCGCGCCACGATGTCCAGCGCCTGCACCAGGGGCACCCCGGCCCCGATCATGGTGGCGAGCTGGCGCGAGAAGATGGCGATGTCGACCGGCTTGATCTTCTGCTTGTTCTTGCGCGCCGCGCGCCCGCTCTGCTTCTTGATTGCGGTCGGGTTGATGCCCTGACGGCGCAGGAGTGCGCGGATCACGGCCTCGCTGGGGGCGTTCTGCACGCCCTTGACGGTCTGGCCGTTCTTGTTCTTGCCTTCCCAGACGAACAGGGTGTTCTTGACGGCTTGGTTGCTGGCCATGGGCGATCCGTTATTCGATGGTGACGCGGTTGATTTCTTCCAGGCTGGTGAGCCCCTGCTTGGCCTTGTTCAGCCCCGCCCGGCGCAGATCGATCACCCCTTCCTCGCTCGCCTGACGGGCGATGTCCAGCGAGTTGCCGCCGTCCATGATGATGCGACCGATGGCGGGCGACACCGGGAGGACCTGGTAGATCCCGACCCGTCCCTTGTATCCATCGGTGCACTGCTCGCAACCTTTAGGGCCATAGATGACGAGGCGCTCGTCGAGTTCGTCGGGCATGAAGCCCATCTGCAGCAGCGCGTCGCGCGGCACGTCGACGCGCGTGCGGCAGTTGCGGCACAGGCGCCGGGCGAGACGCTGGGCGATGATGAGGTGCACCGATGAGGCGATGTTGAACGGCGCGACGCCCATGTTGACCAGGCGTTCGAGGCTCTGCGGGGCATCGTTGGTGTGCAGCGTCGAGAGCACCATGTGTCCGGTCTGGGCCGCCTTGATGGCGATCTCGGCGGTTTCGAGGTCGCGGATTTCACCCACCATGATCACGTCCGGATCCTGGCGCAGGAAGGCACGCAAGGAATTGGCAAAATCCAGGCCGATGCGCGGGTTCACATTGACCTGGTTGATGCCGGCCAGGTTGATTTCGACCGGATCCTCTGCCGTGGAGATGTTGCGGTCGGTGGTGTTGAGGATGTTCAGGCCGGTATACAGCGTCACGGTCTTGCCGCTGCCGGTCGGGCCGGTCACCAGGATCATGCCCTGCGGCTTGGCCAGCGTCTTGAGATAGAGGTCCTTCTGGTGCGGCTCGAAGCCCAGCGCGTCGACGCCGATCTGCGCGCTGGTCGCGTCGAGCAGGCGCAGCACGATCTTCTCGCCCCACAGGGTCGGGCAGGTGCTGACGCGAAAGTCGATGGCGCGCTGCTTGGACAGCTTGAGCTTGATGCGGCCGTCCTGCGGGATGCGCCGCTCGGCGATGTCCAGGCGCGCCATCACCTTCAGACGCGCGGCCAGACGGATCCCCAGGTTCACGGGCGGCCGGTTGATGTCGTGCAGGATGCCGTCCTGCCGGCGCCGGATGCGGTAGAACTGCTCGTAAGGCTCGAAATGGATGTCCGAGGCGCCCTTGTTGACGGCGTCGAGCAGGATCTTGTTGATGAAGCGCACCACCGGCGCGTCATCCACGTCGGGCTCGTTGCCGCGTCCGCCGGCGTCGGCATCGGCGCCGCCGACCTCCAGTTTTTCGAGGTCGGCATCGGCCAGCGCGCTGAGCCGCGTGTCGTAGGCATCCAGCATTTTCTCCAGGATCTCGAGCAGCTGGGTGTGCTCGGCGATGACGGCGACGATCTGCTTGCGGGTGGCGAAGCCGATGTCGTCGAGCGCCTGCTGGTTGGTGGGATCGCTGATGGCGACGTGCAGCCGCGGGCCGCGCTGGAAGATGGGCAGCACCTGATGGCGGCGCAGCAGCTTCTCGTCCACGGACCGCACCGGCATGGCGTGCGGATCCATCGCGGCCAGGTCGATGAGCGGCGCGCCGAACTCTTCGGCCACCAGTCGGGCCAGCTCCCGCGGACCGACCAGTTTTTGCTCGTAGAGATGCACCACCAGGGTCTGGCGATTGCCGGTGGCTTCCTCCTGCGCGCGCAGGGCGGCTTCGTCGCTCAGCAGGCCGGCCTGAACCAGCCGGCGGGCCAGTCCGGAGAGACGGGAGGGGGTCAGCGCGCTGATGGCCATGGAGCGGATTTCCTCGACAGGTCGGAGCAGCGCGGGGAGGTCCCGCACCGTCATTCCTAATATCGTGAAAAAGCCGCTCGGGCTTGAGCGTCAGGCGGAGTTGTGCGGCAACTGGGGTCGCAGGCGCGGCGCGGGCGGACGTGGCAGCAGGGGTTCGAGCTCCTGCAGCGCCCGGCGGTAGACCCGCCGCTTGAAAAACACGACCTCGTTGACCGGATGCCAGTAGGGCACCCAGCGCCAGTGGTCGAATTCGGGCTTGGGGCCCAGATCGAAGCGGACGCGATCCTCGGGCGCGGTCAGCCGCAGCAGGAACCACACCTGCTTCTGGCCGATGCAGCGGGGCCAGGCATTGCGCCGGATGAAGCGCTTGGGCAGGTAGTAGCGCAGCCAGCCACGCGTGCACCCCAGGATCTCCACGTCGGCCTCGCCGAGGCCGATTTCCTCGTAGAGTTCGCGGAACAGGGCTTCTTCGGCGCTTTCGCCCGGGTCGATGCCGCCTTGCGGGAACTGCCAGGCGTTCTGGCCGATGCGACGCGCCCACAGGAGCTCATGCCGGGCGTTGGCCAGCATGATTCCCACGTTGGGGCGAAAGCCGTCGACGTCGATCACAGCGGGACTCCGCAATTCAATGGGATGATTAGATAGCAGAAAATCCGCCGGGTTTGAAGCGTGCCTCGACCCGCCCGGCGCGAGTGGGTATGCTTCGGCGCACATCGGCAGGGGGATCGCAGCGCGTGGGCTTGGCTCTTTTCGATCTGGACAACACGCTGCTGGCCGGCGACAGCGATCACCTGTGGGGCGACTATCTGGTCGGGCTGGGCGTGGTCGACGGCGCGCGTTACCGCGCCGAGAATCAGCGCTTCTATGACGCCTATCGGGCGGGCACGCTCGAAATCTTCGAGTTCCTCGCCTTCGCGCTCCAGCCGCTGGCCGCGCATCCCCGGGAGCGGCTGGAAGCCTGGCGCGAGCGCTTCGTGGCCGAGTCGATCGACCCCATCGTGCTGCCGGCGGCGCGGGCGCTGGTCGACCGTCACCGTCGGCAGGGACACCGCACGGCGATCATCACCGCCACCAACCGCTTCGTCACCGAGCCCATCGCCCGGCTGTTCGGCGTCGACGCCCTGATCGCCACCGAGCCGGAGGAAGTGGACGGCGTGTACACGGGCCGGGTGGCCGGCGTGCCCTGCTATCGCGAAGGCAAGGTGACGCGATTGGCCGAGTGGCTGGCCGGCGAACCGCCGACCCCGACCTGGTTCTACAGCGATTCGCACAACGACCTGCCGCTTCTGGGAGCGGTAGATCATCCCGTCGCGGTCGATCCGGATCCCGTGCTGCATGAGCAGGCGCGCCGGCGCGGCTGGCCGGTCCTCACGCTGCGGCAGGGCGGGCTGCCGGCCGCATTGACGCAGGGGTCGTGACGCAGGCGCGTCCTGCGCATTGCCTGCGTCACGGGGCCGGCACCTGCCCGGACCTGCTCCCGCGCATCGCGCCTTTGCAGGCTTGATTCGCGGCCGGCCGTCCCCGGCCGGTCCGAGCGCCGCAAAGATTCACGCGCTCAGGACAAGCCGTTCATTGACGGCGTGGCGCAGCCGGCCGTTGGTGGCCAGGAGCGAGGTGGTCTCGAGGCCGATCGGGCCACCGTCGAGCTGGGTCACGTCGCCGCCCGCCTCGCGGAGGATGACGGTGAGCGCCGCGATGTCGAGGATGTTGAGATCCGATTCGATCACCACGTCGATCTTGCCCGCCGCCAGGAGGTGGTAGTGGTAGAAGTCCCCGTAACCGCGCGTGCGGTTCACCGCCTGCACCAGTTGGCCGAGCCCCGCCCAGCCGTGCGAGGCGGCGAGGGTCTTGATGTTGCCGAGCGACAGGGTGGCGGCCTCGAGCAGGCTGATGTCGCTGACCTGAACGCGTTCGCCATTGAGAAAGGCGCCGTGGCCGCGCTCGGCCCAGGCCATTTCGCCGAACAACGGCGCGTTGGAGACCCCGAGCACCAGTTCGCCGCGGTGCATGAGGGCGATCTGGGTGGAGAAGAACGGATAGCGGCGCACGAAGCTCTTGGTCCCGTCGATGGGGTCGATCAGCCACACCCACTCGGCATCGGCGTTTTCCATGCCGCCTTCCTCGCCGTAGAACCCATGATCCGGGAAGCGCTCGTGGATGATCAGCCGGATGGCTGCCTCGCTTTCGATGTCGGCGGCCGTCACGGGCGTCTGGTCGGCCTTGAGCTGGACCGCGAAATCGCCTTCGTAGTAGCGGCGGATGATGGCCTCGGCGGCGCGGGCGGCAGCGATGGCGGTTTCCAGCAACGGGCTCTTCATGGGGATTTCCTTTCGGGATGGGGCGTGAGCGCCTGCTGCCGGCGCCCGATGCGCTTATCATAGCCAGCCATGCCTCGCGCCGTCGTCACCCTGATCGTGCTCACCGGTGCCGCGCTGGCGGCCGGGGTGCTTGCGCTCATGACGGGCGCGCTCCCGCTCGCCCCGCAGCGTGTCGCGCTGGCGCTGGCAGGGCAGGGCGATGCGCTGGCCCGTCAGATCGTCTGGACAGTGCGACTGCCGCGTGCGCTCGCCGCCTTCGCGGTCGGGGGGCTGCTGGCGGTTGCGGGGGCGCTGATGCAGGTGATGCTGCGCAACCCGCTGGCCGATCCCTATGTGCTCGGGGTTTCCGGCGGCGCCGCCGTGGCCGCGCTGCTGGGCCTGATGGCCGGACTGGGGGCCGGCCAACTGGCCTGGCCGGCCTTCGCCGGCGCTCTGGGCTCGATCGCCCTGGTGTTCGGTCTCGCGCGGCGGGGTGGCGGTTGGAACCCGGCGCGGCTGCTGTTGAGCGGCGTCGGGCTGGCGGCCGGGTGGGGCGCCCTGATCAGCTTCCTGCTGGCGGTGGCCGATCCGGCGCGGTTGCCGGGCATGCTGTTCTGGCTCATGGGCGATCTCGGCGGTGTGACGCGGACGCCCTGGTGGGCGCTGGCGGCGTTGGCGCTGCTGGCCTGCCTCGCCTGGCCGCTGGGGCGCAGCCTGAACGTGATGGCGCGCGGCCCCCTCGAGGCCCAGGCCCTCGGCGTGCCGGTGGCCCGAGTGCAACCCGTGATCCACGTGCTGGCCGCGCTCGCCACGGCGCTGGCCGTGACCGTGGCCGGCAGCGTCGGCTTCGTCGGCTTGGTCGTGCCGCACCTCGTGCGCCTCACCATCGGCAACGACCAGCGCCTCTTGATCCCCGCCGCGGCGCTCGCCGGCGGCAGCCTGCTGGTGCTCTCCGACACCCTCGCGCGCACGCTGCTGGCGCCGCGCGCCCTGCCGGTCGGCGTGGTGACGGCGCTGCTCGGCGTGCCGGTATTCCTTTACCTGCTGAACCGGCGCGGCACGCGATGAGCCCGCTCGCCGCCCGGCAACTGGTGCTCGACGTGCCCGGCCGCGCCCCGGGCGCGCCGCTGGATTTCGCGCTGGCCGGTGGGCAGATGGTCGCGATCCTCGGCGCCAACGGCAGCGGCAAGACCACCTTGCTGCATACGCTGGCCGGCCTGCGCGCGCCGCGCAGCGGCACCGTCCAGCTCGCGGGGCGCGCGATCGGCGCCTGGTCGGCGCGGGCGCGGGCACGGCGCCTGGGGCTTCTGTTTCAGGACGACGTCGCGAGCTTTCCGGCCACGGTGGCGGAAAGCGTCGGCGCCGGGCGCTTCGCCCATCAGCCGCCGTGGCGCGGCTTGTCCGATGCCGACCGGCTGGCCATCACGGATGCGCTGGCCGCACTGCAACTCGGCGACCTCGGCCGGCGTTCGCTTGATGCGCTCTCGGGCGGGGAGCGGCGGCGGGTCGCGCTGGCGACCTTGCTGGCCCAGGACCCGCCGGTAATGCTGCTCGACGAGCCGGTCAATCACCTGGACTGGCACCACCAGATCCTGATCATGGATCACCTCGCGCGCCTGACGCGGGAGGCCGGCAAGACCGTGCTCCTCAGCCTGCACGACCCCAACCTCGCCGCGCGCTATTGCCCGCTGGCCCTCCTGCTCGGCCCCGATGGCGCCGCCTGCTGGGGGCCGTCGGCCGCGCTGCTCACCGCCGAGCGCCTCGGCTGGCTCTATCGCCACCCCTTCGCCTGCCTCGACGACGGCGGCGTCCGCGTGTTCGTGCCGCGGTAGGCGCCCACGGATGGGCGCCCGGGGAGCCGCATCGGACCGCGACCTGCGCGCTCGGCGTGATGTCCAGTTCCGCCAATTCGTCGGCAGGCACTTCGCCGGAGCAATGCCCCATCCGACGCCGGCTGATCGGACGCGCCGTGGGTAACAAAACATGAATTGAGTGAAATTAAGAGAATTATCCGTCTATGATAATTCTAGGAATATTTGCATAATCCCCGCATGGACCCCATCAGGAACCCCTACGCCCCGGGCGCCGGCGCACCACCGCCGGAACTCGCAGGCCGCGACGCGCTGCGCGAGACCGTGCGCATCGCCACCGAGCGCGTGCGGCTGGGCCGGCACGCCAAGAGCGTGCTGCTGGTGGGCCTGCGCGGGGTCGGCAAGACCGTGCTGCTCGACCGCCTGCGCGACGACGCCGAGGCGGCCGGGATGCACACGCTGCGCATCGAGGCGCCCGAGGGTCGCTCGCTGCCGGCCATCCTCGCGCCGCAGTTGCGCCAGGCGCTGCTGAAGCTGTCCCGCTCCGAGCAGGCCAGGGCGTTCGCCCAGCGCGCCCTGCGCGCGCTCGCAGGGTTCGCCGGCGCCCTCAAGATCAAGTACCAGGACATCGAGGTCGGCCTCGATTTCGAGCCCGAGCCGGGCCTCGCCGACAACGGCGATCTGGAGCACGACCTGCAGGACCTGCTGGAGGTCACCGGCATCGCCGCGCAGCAGGCCGGCACCGCGCTGATCCTGTTCGTGGACGAACTCCAGTACGTCGAGGAGGAACAGCTCGCCTGCCTGATCACCGCGCTGCACCGCACCGCGCAGCGGCAACTGCCCATCATGCTGGTGGGCGCCGGGCTGCCGCAGCTCCCCGGCCGCATGGGCCGGGCCAAGTCCTACGCCGAGCGGCTGTTCGATTTTCCGTACCTCGCCCCGCTGCCGCCCGACGCCGCCCGCACCGCGCTCGCCAAACCCGCCGCCGAGCTGGGCGTCGCCTTCGCGCCTGCCGCGCTCGATCTGCTGGTGCAGCAGACCCAGGGCTATCCCTACTTCCTGCAGGAGTGGGGCAAGCACGTCTGGGACATCGCACCGGATTCTCCGATAGGTCCGGCCGACGTAGAGAAGGCGTCGCGCGAAGTGATCGCGGCGCTCGACGAGAGCTTTTTCCGCGTCCGCTTCGATCGCCTGACGCCCAGCGAGAAGCGCTACCTGCGCGCCATGGCGGAACTCGGCCCCGGCCCGCACCGCTCCGGCGACGTCGCCCAGGTGCTGGACAAGAAAGTCACGTCGCTTGGCCCGATCCGCAACCAGCTCATTGCGAAAGGCATGATCTGGAGCCCCAGCCACGGCGACACCGCCTTCACCGTGCCGATGTTCGATGCGTTCATGCAGCGGATCATGCCCGGCGATGACTGGCGGCGTGAATGATGACGGTGCACTCGCGGGGCATCCCGCCAACGCCGCGCGGCGGCGCGCACCGGGTCGAGATCGTGGACCACCACCAGGAGCGGGATATGGCGGAATTGCTCGACGAAATCCACCCCGGCGAAATCCTGCTGGAGGAGTTCATGAAGCCGATGGGCATCACCGCGCGCCAGCTCGCGGCTGACGTCGACGTCTCCCCCAGCCGCATCAGCGAGCTGGTCAACGGCCGCCGCCCGATCACAGCCGACACCGCGCTGCGTCCGGGCCTCCATTTCCGCATGGACGCACGGTTCTGGATGAACCTGCAGACGGAATACGACCTGCGTGTTGCGACGCGCCAGATGAAGGACAGGATCGCGGCGCGGATTCGTCGGTCAACTGCTTTTCGTGGCGCTGCGTGCGGAATTGCGCGATCCTCCACACCTGTGATTTCACACCCGTTGAGCTTGGGCTAGTGCTAAATCAACTCGATCAAGTCGATGCGGTACGCCGCAAGATTGCGCCGCAAACGACTCAGCGGCACAAGGCTGCGCTTGGCCAGTTCCTGACGCCTTCAAGGGTTGCCCGTTTCATGGCATCCCTATTCCCTGCAAGTAGCTTGCAGACTTGCCGGCTGCTGGATGCCGGCGCGGGCGTCGGTGCGCTGTCCTGCGCCTTTCTTGATCGGTGGGTGGCAGGCGGTTTCGATTTCGATGCCGTCGAAGCGACAGCCTACGAGATCGACGACAACCTGCGCGGCCACCTTGCGCAGCATTTGGAGAGATACGGCGGCGTGACAATTCGAATCATCGCCGGTGATTACATCGAACTGGCGACCGCGGATGATCTGTTCACGGCGAAGCAGCCCTCGGGCTACACCCACGCCATC
>PKCW01000271.1 GCA_002862965.1 Pseudomonadota bacterium | reverse complement strand
GCCCCTTCGCGCGCGAAGGCGATGGCGACCGCGCGTCCAATGCCCGAATCGCCGCCGGTGATCAATGCGCGCCGGCCGGTCAAGCGGCCTGAGCCCACATAGCTGTCCTCCCCGTGATCGGGTTGCGGTACCGTTTTTCCGGTAACGGCGGGCTGGCTCTGGGATTGGCTGGGAAAGGGCCCCGCATGTTCCCGGGCGGTGGGATCGATGGGATTGCTCATGTCATTGCTCCTCATGGAGATGGGCTCTGCATTTGCGGATCCACGTCCGAACGATCGTCGCCAGTCGACACGGATGCGTTCCATACAGGTGTCGACTGGGCGGGCGTTGATCTGGTTCCAGCGATTGGCTCGATGTCATGAGGTTGTGAAAGTTCCGATCGTGATTCTAAATTTTTTATTCAAAATTTCATTCAAGATATGCATTCAAAATTTTGATTTTAAAATAACTTTTAATTTTCTTTCCAGATTTTCCATGTCGGCGCAGGGGCCAAGGCATGTGCGCGGAGGAACTTTTCGGAGGCCCGTCGGTCGGAATTTTTCCAACCCATTGGACGGGCCGCGCCAGCGGGTTTGGCACACTTCCGGTAATATTTATGGAGGCATGCAGATGCGAGGGATTCATAAGTATTGGGCCACTTTCATCATGGGATGCGGCATTGCGCTCGCTGTCGGCGCCGCTGACACGAAGGATGCGCAAGACGCCTCGGAAGAGTTCGTAAAAAAGGCCTCGATGGCCAGTCTCTTTGAAATCGAAGCAGCAGAAGTCGCACTCGATCGATCCAGGAATCCAGACGTGCGAGCGGTCGCTGAGAAAATGATTCAGGACCACAAACGCTCATCGGACAAGCTGCGCGACCTGCTGACGCAGGAGAAACTCCGGTTCCGGTTCAGCATGACGCTCGATGAAGCGCATGCCGAAAAAGTACGCGAGCTCAAGGATGTCAAGGCGGCAGCCTTCGACAAGGAATATCTGTCGATGCAGGAAAACGCTCACGAAGACACGATCAAGGTCTTCGAGACCTTCCTGGGTGCCAGGGACACGAATCCCGTCTTGCGGACCTACGCCGAGGAGACCTTACCGACGCTTAAAAAACACCACGAACGCATCGATGGCGTGCAAGAAAAGTCACAGTCCTTGTTGAATCGCGCGCGGTCGATGCGTGTGCAAGTCGCTCTGATGCGCAGTGCATCTCCAGGTGGCACGAGCGCGTACATCTCATGAATCGTCGTCGACCTACACCCAAATTTCACTCGGGATTGAGGTCGACGCCGAGCATCGCGGGATCGATGATTCGTTCCCGCCGTGTGTTCGCAGCCGTCACGCTGTGAACATCGTGTGACGTCGCCCCGGTAGGCTGCGTCATACGCAAGCCTTGCGAGGCTAGCCAGTCAGGCGCTCCGGAATTCGCCGGCCACCGCGTAACTGAAGTCGTAAGACGAGGAGGTACGGACCACGGCAACCAACCGCAAACCGAGCACTGCACAATCCGGACGGGGATTCGCCGGCATGGATGTGGATCGCCAGCGGGAAATCGCGAGCAAGGGAGGACAGTCCGCCCACGAGAAGGGCACTGCGCATGAATTCACATCTGCTGAAGCGCGCGAAGCCGGCCGCAAGGGCGGTCAGGCGGTTCACGACAGGGGCGCCGCGCATGAGTTCAGCTCGGCGCAAGCCCGGGAAGCGGGACGCAAGGGCGGGCAACGCCGGTCCGGCGATTCCTGACCTTGGCAGGAGGCCGGGAGGAGCGCTCTCGGGCGCTTCTTCTCTTTGATTTCTCGTCCCGTGTTCGACAATCGATTTCCTTCCACCCGGAGAGGCCAAACCATGCAATCAACGCGTTTCGGCGCCAATCGCACCGGCGCCAGGATGTCCCCGCTGAATACCAGCTCCATGGCCGCCCTTGCCGATGAGGCGAGCCCCGAGACCCACATCGGCACGCCGGTAATGGACGCCGCCAAGGTGGCGTTCGCCACCGAGGCGGAGGCCATCGGCTCGGTGCCGCCGCCGCTGTCCTTGAAGGGTGTGGCCAAGGCGGGTATGGCGGCGCTCAAGGGCGGCGCGCCCAGCGTCTTCGTGGACAAGCTCGGCGAACGGCTGGCCTTCGAGCGATCGGGGACCCGGCTCTACGAGGCCTTGATCATCAAACATCAAGCCGCGCAGCAGTCTGGAAGCGAGGCACTGCCGCCTGCGGCGGAAGCGCTCGAGGCGCTGCCGGGCGTGCGTGTCCTGCTCGAGATGCTCGCGGAGGATCCGTTGGCTACGCTGATGCGCATTCGCAATGAAGAGCTTGCGCATTTCCAGATGCTCGGCGACTGCTTGCAGCGCATGGGCGGTGATCCCACTGCCATGACGCCCTCTGCCGATGTCGCAGGTGTGGCGACCGGCGGCATTCTGCAAGTGGTCACCGATCCCCGCACGACGCTGGCTCAGGCCTTGACTGCCATGCTGAGCGCCGAAGTCACGGACCAGGCGGGGTGGGAACTGCTGGAGATTCTGGCTAGGGACGTTGGCCAGCCGGATCTGGCCACCCTGTTCCACGGCGCGCTCGAGCAGGAGCAGGAACACGTCGCCATCATCCGCAGCTGGCTGGCCTACCTGCTCTCCCGCGAGGCGGGCACGGCAGCGGTCTGAGCGTTGTACAAGGAAACTATAGATGAACATCAATCTGTTGCACGACAAAGGCATCGCGCTCGACCGGCAGCGCTTCACCTGGAAGGAGATGGTCGGCAAGCCGATCAGCAAGCTTGATGACGATGCCTTTACCCGTGTTCGTGTTGTCCTGATGAACGGCATCGAGTCCGACTCGATCCGCACCAAACAGACGGCGTTGCGGATGAATCTGCCGCTGCGCGAAAAACTGGCGCAGCTGATGCGTGCCGAGCAGCACCAGGAAACCTGCATCAACTGGCTGCTGGGCCCGGATCATTCGCCGCTCGAAACCACCATCGCCTATGAACAGGTCGCCATCGAGGTGACTGCTTCGATTGCCCAACTCGAGCCGGACGCCTACCAGTCGCAGAGCTATCGCTACGCGCTGCTCGAGGATTTCGATCATCTGTATCGCTACGCGGCCCTGCTGGACCGGCTGGAGGGCAAGGATGCCAACAACATTACGCAGGGCTACACGGACATCATCCCGGGCCGGCCGACCCTCGTGCATCATCGGGCGCCCGAGCACGAGTTGACCGAGCCCTACGCCCGCGATGCCGCGCTGGGCACCAAGCTCCATGCCTTGACGCTGGTATCCGGTGAATATCAGACCCACGACTACTACATGCACTTCGGCCCTACGTTCGCCGATCCGGTGGCACGGCAGCTCTATGCCGAAATCGCCTCGGTCGAGTCGCAGCACATCACGCACTACGGCTGCATGCTCAATCCCGAGGAATCGCTGCTGGAAAAGCTGCTCATCTGCGAGGCCAATGAGGTGTGGAACTACGCGGCCTGCGCCCAGCAGGAATCCAATCCACGGCTGAAAGCGCTGTGGGAGCGGTTCCTCGACTACGAACTGGGTCATCTGCAACTGGCGCGACAGCTGTTCCAGGATGTCGAGCGCCGGGATCCGGCCGAGGTGCTGGGCGATGGCGCCCTCCCGCCGGGAATCCGATATGAAAGCCAGCGCGAATATGTGCGCCGCGTACTGGCCGATGAGGTGTCGCTGCGCAAGAACGGCACGCGCTTCGTGCCGGAATCCGAGGAAGGCACCTCGTCGCTGGCGTATCGCGAAGGCATCAATGCGGATGGTTCGCCGTCGGAGATGGTTTCGGCCGCCTTCCACTGGACGGCGGGCACCGAGCTGGTGCGCAAGGACCCTCGTCAGGAACGGCTGCGCGCCTGACGCCTTGAATCGACCCTGCCCGTGACCTTTGCGGTCACGGGCTTTCGGCTCTCCAGCCGTCCGCGAGGTGCGCCAGCGCTCCTTTCGGGATGCCTTGGCGCAAGCCCGCATACCCCTCCCACGGATCTGCGGTCAGCGCATCGAGACGCGCGCCGATGGTGACCAGCGTGTACTCGGCAGCCGAGCTTACCGACCCCAGTTCCTCCCAGGCGACCGGGGTCGCAACGGGCGCACCGGACCGGGCGCGGGTGGAGTAGGGCGCCACCGCGGTGGCGCCGCGCTCGTTGCGCAGCCAGTCGATGAAAATCCTGCCGCCGCGTTTGTGTTTGGCCGCCTGCGCGACGTAGCGCGCCGGTGCGGCGGCGGCAAGCGCTTCGGCCAATCCGCGGGCGAAAGTCTTCACCTCGACCCACTCATGCCGCCGGGTGATCGGCACGACCACATGGATGCCCTTGCCCCCGGTCAGGAGGGCGAAGCTGGTCAGGCCGGCGCTCGACAGGACCGCGCGCAGTTCGAAGGCCGATTCCCGCACGGTCGCGAAATTGACGTCCTCGGCCGGATCGAGATCGAACACCAGCCGTTCCGGGCGTTCGATGCGGTCGGCGCGCGCGCCCCACACGTGCAGTTCCAGGGTGCCATACTGGATCGCCGCCACCAGCCCCGCCGCATCGCGAACCAAAAGACAGGGCTGGGCGGTATCGTCCTTTTCCGGGATGTCCACCTGACCGATCTGCCGTGGCAGTCCGCTGCCGCCGTGCTTCTGGAAGAAGCATTGACCGGTGCGACCGTCCGGGCAGCGAACCAGGCTGAGCGGGCGATGGCGGACGAAGGCCAGGATGCGTTCGGCGTGCGCCTCGTAGTAAGCGGCCAGATCGCGTTTCGTGATGTCCTGGCCGGGATACATGACCTTGTCCGCGTGCGTGAGGCGCACGCCACGGATCAGGCATTCCGCATCAGCGGGCGGCGTCGGCATGATGACCTCCCCGGGCGCCTTGTCCTCACGCAGGCCGAGGGAACTCGGCTGACGCAGCAAGCCGTCGGGCGTGCGTTCGGCGTAGCGGATCTGCGCGATCAGGCGTGGCGCCAACCAGACCGCGTCCCGCCGGGCCGCTGCCGGCAGGCGGGCGAACGGCGGGTGCGCGCGCCGCAGGCCGCGAAACCGCTCGCCGAGCGCCGCCAACGTCGCTTCATCGAAACCGGCGCCTACGCGACCTCGATAGACCAGTTGATCGCCCTCGTATGAGCCGACCAGCAGCGAGGCAAAGGCGCGGCCGGCCACGTGCGAGCGACGAAAGCCGCCGATGACGAATTCGTCGTTACCGCGGCATTTGGTCTTGATCCACAGCCGGCCGCGACCGCTGCGATAGGGGGCATCGCGTCGCTTGGACACGACGCCCTCCAGTCCCATCCTGCAAGCGGTTTCGAGAACATGGGTCGCCGGCGCATCGAGCGAGTCGCTGAGACGCACCGCAGGTGCGGCACCGGATACGAGATCGGCCAAAGCCGCCTTGCGCTGGTGCAGGGGCTGATCGCGCCAGCCTCGCCCGTCGAGGTGCAGGAGGTCGAAGGCGTAGTAGACGAGGGTAGTGCTATCCGGGGGCACGTGTTGCAGCGCCGAAAAGGACACCCGCCCCGCGGCGTCGAAAGCGATGAGTTCGCCGTCGATGATTGCAGAACGCACGTCCAGTCGCGCCAGTGCTGAGACGATGGCCCCGTAGCGCGCTGACCAGTCCCGGCCGTTGCGGGTGATGAGACGCACGGCGCCGTCTGCAATCAGCGCCTGGATGCGATAGCCGTCGAATTTGATTTCGTGGAGCCAGCCGGGCCCATCCGGCGGCGTGGCACCCAGGCTCGCCAGCTGTGGCGCGATGAAGCCGAGCGGGACGGCGCTGTCCTGGTCGTCAGCCCCGGTCCGGGAGACGGCATGGGGCAGCGATGTGCGCGGCTCAGGCGCTGCCTGGCTGGGCTCACCCGCGGTGATGGCGGCGAGATCGCGGCCCGTGGCGATGCTGTCCGTCCAGCGCCGGAGTGGATCGTCGGCGTCGACATAGTCGTCACGCTCCTTGATCAGGAGCCAGTTCTCGTGCCCGCGGCGATCGGTCTGGCCCATGCGTATCAAGGCAAATCCACCGCGCAGGCGTTCGCCGTGCAGGCGGAACTTGAGCGCCCCGCGGGCGAGACCGGCATGGGGATCACCCACCGCTTCCCAGCCGCCGGCATCCCACAGCAACACCGCACCGGCCCCGTAGCCTGAGGGAATGATGCCCTCGAAATCGCCGTAGGCGAGCGGATGGTCTTCGGTGCGTACGGCCAGTCGCTTCTGCGCCGGATCGAGGCTGGGCCCGCGCGTGACGGCCCAGCTGAGCAGGACTCCGTCGAGCGCGAGCCGGAAATCGTAGTGCAAGCGTCGCGCCGCATGTTTCTGAACGACATAGCGCCTGTCTTTGCTGGACGCGACAGCGCCGCGCGGTTCCGGCGTTCGGCTGAAATCGCGCTTGTCCCGGTAGCGCTGCAGGCGATCGGTGCGCCGGGTGGCCATAAGGGCTCAGCCCCCGGCGCGTTTGCGTGCGCGGGTGGCGCGCTTGGGCTTGATGGTCGGCGCCTTGTCTCTGGCGAGGCTCTTCTTGAGGGCCGCCATGAGGTCGATGACCTTGCCTTCGCCCGCCGCTTCGTCAGGTGCGGCCGATACGGCGCCGCGCTCGCGTTTTTCGTCGATCATCTCGCGCAAGGCCGAGACGTATTGCGATTTGAACGCGGCGGCGTCGAAGGGTGCGCTCTTGCGCTCGATCAGCTCCCGGGCAAGGTCAAGCGTCTCGGCGTCCGGCGCCACACACGGGATTTGTTCGAAGAGCCGGTCGCTCTGGCGCAGTTCCTCCCTGTAGCGCAAGGTCTCGAGCAGCAAGCCGGCCCCGCAAGGCTTGATTGCGACGATATAGTCACGGCCGCGCACGGCCATCTGACCCAGACCGATGCGCCGGATGTCGCGCAGCGCGTCGCGGATGACCGTGTAGCCTTCGGCAGCAACCGCACCCGGACCGGGCACGACGTAGTAGGGCTTGTCGAAATAGCGCGGATCGATCTCGCAGTAGTCGACGAATTGTACGAGATTGATGGTTTGCCGGCTTTCGAGGCGCAGGGCATCGAGTTCTTCCGGTTCGATGAGTACGTAACGATCCTTGTCAATCTCGAGACCCTTGACGATGTCCTCGTTCGCCACCGGGCCCAGGCCGGGAACGGTTTTCTGGTAGCGGATGCGCTTGCCCGAGGGTCTGTGGATCTGATGCAGATCCAGTCGGGACTCGGATTGGGTCGCACCGTGCAGCTCGACGGCGATTGAGACCAGCGACAGTTTCATGTGTCCGCGCCAATACGCTCGACTGGCCATGGGGCGCTCCGCTCAGTCCCGCCAGCGTCAATCGGCGCTGTGTTCGGGTTTGCCCTTGCGTGATGTGGCGGCGAGTTCCTCGAGCTGGCGCTCGGTCATGGAGTCGTGCATCTGGCGTGCGGCCCCCTGCAGCGAGGTTTTGCGGGTAGCGCCGCGCTTGGCGGACAAGGCCGCTCCGGCGGCCTTCTGTTGGGCTTTCGACTTTGCGGGCATTGCTCGTCTCCGGTTGCAGCTTGTCAACTGAAGACTCTTGCCGTCTGCCTAGGTTCCCAGCGCCGAGCGGAATACGGCCCCCAGTGCGGCGGCAAGAGCGCAGCGCGGACCCGAGCGGTGCGCGCAAGCCGCTGCCGATGGCGGCCAATGCAGTCAGTGACGCTCGAACGGCGTCGCCACGTCGTGCTCATCGCCGGGGCGTCGGGGGCGCTCAAGTCCCGGTTTGGCCGTCCGGACGGTCAGGACGCTGCCGGCAGGTGACACGCCGGGCGCCCGGGGCCGGCGCGCCGGCCGGAGCCTGCAGGCCGCGATCATCGGGCGTCGGGCACGGCCGCAGGCCGGCGGGGAGCGCTGTCGTCGTTCTGCAATGCGGGCGGCCTAGGATGACCCGCTGTACAGCCTCCGGCCGGGAGGCGGCTGCCGCGAGGAGGCGCCGGGTGCATCTGGCGGACGTCACGTTTTTCTATGCCCCGGACAGCGGCGGGGTGCGCCGATACCTCGAGATCAAGCGGCGCATGCTGGGGGTGTTGCCGGGCTGGCGACACACGCTGATCGTGCCGGCGCGGCGCACCCGTCACCAGAGTTCGGTTCGCTATGTGGCCGCCGGTCCCCTGCCATTCAGCCGTGGCTACCGCTTTCCCTGGCGGCAACGGGGCTGGATCGGGGCGCTCGAGGCGGCCCGTCCCGATCTGATCGAGGCCGGCGACCCCGGGGTGCCGGGCTGGGCGGCGCTCGATGCCGGCCAGCGTCTCGGCGTACCGGTGGTGGCGTTCTACCATTCGGATCTCGTGTCGCTGGCGGGGCGCTGCGGCGGCGCGCCGCTGCGGGCGGCCGCGCGCCGCTACGTGCACGATTTCTACGGCCGATTCGATCGCGTGTTGGTGCCCAGCCGCTATGTGCTGCAGCGGCTCGCGGAGGCGGGGATCGAGCGGCTTCAGCCGCAGGGCCTGGGGGTGGACTGCGAGACCTTCCATCCGCGCCACGCCGAGCGGGCTGCACTCAAACAGCGTCTCGGCCTGCCGCCTGCGACGCGCCTGGCGCTCTTCGTGGGCCGGGCCGCACCGGAAAAGAATCTGTCGGTGCTGGCCGAGGCGTTCGGCCGGCTCGGCGCAGGCTATCACCTCTTGCTGGTCGGTCCCGGCATGCCGGCAGTGCGTCAGTCGAACGTCACGGTCCGCTCGCGCTATGTACGTGGCGCCGCCCTGTCGCGGCTCTTGGCCAGCGCCGATGCCTTCGTTCACGCGGGTGATTGCGAGACCTTCGGGCTGGTGGTACTCGAGGCGATGGCGAGCGGGACACCGGTCGTGGTCAGCGCGCGGGGCGCGTTGCCGGAACTGGTCACGCCCGGGACCGGTCTGGTAGCCGGGACGCCGACGCCGGATGCCATGGCGGCAGCGGTACGCGATCTCTTCGAGCAGGATCGGGACGCCATGGGGGCACAGGCCCGGCACTGGGCGCAGGTCCGCTGGGACTGGACGATACAGATGAACCAACTCAGGCAGACCTATGAACAGCTTGTCGGCATCCGTTCCGCCATCGGTTCCGATGGATACGCGCACCTCCAGCAAGGTGCTGATGGTGGTGCTGCATGATGTCGCGCCGCAGACCTGGGCGCGCTATGCAACGCTGCTCGAGGCACTGGACCGTTACGCCATCGCGAGCTCGCTGCTGGTCGTCACCGACTATCACGGCGGGGGGCATCTGCGTGAGCACCCCGAGTTCGTCGCCACGCTGCACGCGCGCCGCGCGCGGGGGGATGAGATCGTGTTCCATGGCGTGCAGCATCTGGACCGGGAGCCGCTCGGGCGCTCGCCGTTGCAGTGGGTCGTGCGCCGCCTCTACACGGCGCGCGAGGGCGAGTTTGCCGCCTTGAGCGCGCCGCGGGCACTGGCACGGGTCGCCCGCGGCTTGCAGGACCTCGCCGAGGTCGGGCTCAAGACCGAAGGCTTCGTCGCCCCGGCCTGGCTGATGAGTCGCGGTACGCGGCAGGCCTTGCCGATGTTGCCGATGCGCTATGCTGCCGGACGACGCTGCCTGTACCGGCTGCCGGACTGGCAGGTCCAGCGCCAGGTGAGTCTGGTCTGGAGCGTGCGCAGCCGTTCGCGGCGCGTGCTGTCGCGGCTGCGCAACGAATGGACCCTGTGGCGGAGTCGCAGCAGCCCGGCGATCAGACTCGACATCCATCCGGCCGATCTGGCGCATCCGGCCGTGGCGCGCTGGTGGATGCAGGCCATCGACCGGCTGATGCGGGACCGGGAAATCTTGACCAAGGGGGCCTGGATGGCGCGCTGGCCCTGAGCGGAGGAGCATCGTTGCGGCATCACCCCTGGATTTTGCTCGGGTTCGCAGTTCTGGCCGGTCTGGCGGTGCCGCTCTGGTACGGCGGCAGCGAGGCGCTGCGCCTGCTGCACCAGGTGCCCTGGCCGCTGTTTGTGCTGGGGCCGCTTCTGGCGCTGATCGCCTGGAATTTCAGCGCATTGCGGCTGCGGCTGATGGCTGCGGGGCGCGCGCGACTCGGTCAGCGCGAGGCGCTCGCAACGGTGATGGCGACCGAGTGCGTGGTGAACGCAACGCCGCTGGGACTGGCGGGGCCGGTGGCCTACGCGACCCTGCTGGGCCGGCACGGGCTGCGCGGCGCGGACGGCGCGGCGCTCTACACCATGGATCAATTCGTCGATCTCACCTTCTTCATCGTGCTGATCCCGCTGGTGGTGTGGTGGTGTCCGCTGTGGCCGCCGGGGCTGGAGGCCGGGGCGATGGCTGCGGTCGCGGTGCTGCTCGCCTTGCTGGCGCTGTCGGCGCTGGCGCTGCTGCGTTTCCGGCGCATCCTGCGCTGGGGTGAAGCGCTGGGTGATCTGACCGGTGTGGCGCCGACGGCGCGGCGGCGCATCGGCCGTTTTGCGTTGCTGTTCCGGCGTCGGGTCCACGACCTGCTGGCGATCCCGAAACCCCGCTTGGCGGCGATCTATGGCGTCTGCGCCCTGCAATGGATCACCCGCTACAGCGTGCTCTATGTCGTGCTCTGGGGCCTGAACGTCCCCTTGGCCTGGGCGACGGTGTTTCTGGTGCAGATGGTGGCGCTGAGCGCCGGGCAGATCGGCCTGCTGCCGGGCGGGGCGGGTGTGGCGGAACTCGGGTCGACGGCCCTGCTGGCGCCCTATGTGGCCGCGCCGCAACTGGCGACCGCGATCCTGCTCTGGCGTTTTTCCACCTATTACTGGCATCTTCTGGCGGGAGCCCCGGTGCTGTTGCTGCTGATCGGTCGCCGGGGCATCCGCAATCTGCAGCGGCGGGTCGGCGACGGTCCGTGACCGCCCCGGCCCCGGAGAACGGCTGTGCATGACGAAACCGCCCTGGCCCATCTCGGGCGCGACCCCGAGCGCTTCGACGGCGTGGTCAATCCGCCGGTCTATCGCGCCTCCACCGTGCTCTTTCCCAGCCTGGCTGCGCTGGAAGCCGCCTCGCGCCAGCCTTTCACAGGCACCTACTACGGCCGCTTCGGCACCCCGACGACCTTCGCGCTGGAAGAGGCCATGGCGGCGCTGGAGGGTGCCCATCGGGCAGTGGCCGTCGAGTCCGGACTGGCGGCGATCACCACGACGCTGCTGGCCTTTTTGACCCCGGGCGATCATCTGCTCATGGTCGATACCGTCTATGGGCCGACGCGGCTTTTCTGCGACGGTTTTTTGGCGCGCCTGGGGGTGAGCACGACTTACTATTCACCGGCGCTGGGCACGGACATCGCCGCACTGATCCGCCCCGAAACCCGCTTGATCTTCACCGAATCACCCGGCTCGCTCACTTTCGAGGTGCAGGACCTGCCTGCCATCTGCCAGGTGGCGCACGCGCGCGGGATTCCTGTGGCGCTCGACAACACCTGGGCCACGCCGCTGTATTTCAAGGCCTTCGACCACGGCGTCGACGTGTCCATCCATGCGGCCACCAAGTATGTGGAGGGCCATGCCGACGCCATGCTGGGCGTCATCAACGTCGCGGCGGCGCATTACGAGCGCATCAAGAAGACCGCGGTGGCGCTGGGACACTGTGCCGGCAGCGAGGAAT
Source organism: Pseudomonadota bacterium (assembly GCA_002862965.1). GTDB lineage: Bacteria > Pseudomonadota > Gammaproteobacteria > UBA5335 > UBA5335 > Macondimonas. Next base: position 520 of record PKCW01000271.1, on the reverse strand, counting down.
GCGCGCTCGGCCTGCGCGGGTTGCGGACGCTGGCGGTGCGGCTGGCGCGACATCAGGCGACGGCGCTCACCCTCATCGACTGGCTAAGCGCGCGCCCGGAGGTGCGGCGTGTGCGCTACCCCGCCTGGCCGCAGGATCCGGACCATGCCCTGTGGCGGCGGGATTTTCGCGGCGCCAGCGGGCTGTTTGCCCTCGCGCTGGCGCCGTGCACGCCCGAGGCGCTGGCTGCGTTCGTCGACGGCCTGCGGCTGTTCGGCCTGGGCTACAGCTGGGGCGGCTTTGAGAGCCTGCTGCTGCCGGTGCATCCCGAACACTCGCGCACGGCCACGCCGTGGACGGCGGCCGGCCCCTGGCTGCGCATCCATGCGGGCCTCGAGGAGCCGGCGGATCTCATTGCCGATCTGGCGGCCGGATTCGAGCGTTGGCACCGGGCGGGCGGAGCGGCCCGCGGCTGAAGAGCGGCGGGCAGCGGGCGTCCCGGATCAGGCGCCAGCCTGCGGCGGCTTGAGGCTGTCCACCA
>PKCW01000060.1 GCA_002862965.1 Pseudomonadota bacterium | reverse complement strand
GGATTGGTGACCACGATGGCGTCGTCGGCGAAATACATCGCCAGATGCGCGCCTTTCTCGATCCCGGCCGGCGAGTCGCAGAGGATATAGTCGAACTCGCGCGACAGATCTTCCAGTACGCGGCCCACGCCATCCTGCGTCAGCGCATCCTTGTCGCGCGTCTGGGAGGCGGCGAGGATGGAAAGATTGGGCAGGCGCTTGTCACGGATCAACGCCTGGCCCAGGGTGGCCTCGCCATGGATGACGTTGACGAAGTCGTACACCACGCGACGCTCGCAGCCCATGATGAGGTCGAGATTGCGCAGTCCGACGTCGAAGTCCACGACGGCGGTCTTGAAGCCCCGCAGGGCGAGGCCGGTACCAAAGGCGGCCGAGGTGGTGGTTTTCCCGACCCCGCCCTTGCCGGAAGTCACCACGATGATGCGTGCCAAGGCTGATGCTCCTCGATCGTTCAGTCAAGATTGGAAGGCGGCACGGCTGTCACAGCGGCAGCACATGCAGGTTTTCGCCGTCCAGATGGATCTGGGCCGGCTGGCCGCGCTGGGCGGACTCGAGATCCTCGGCCAAGCGGTAGTAGCCGGCGATGGAGATCAACTCCGCCTCCAGCGCGCGGCAGAAAATGCGCGCGGCGCGATTGTCGCGCAAGCCCGCCAGCGCACGACCGCGCAACGGCCCATAGACATGGATGTTGCCCTCGGCGAGCAATTCGGCGCCATGGCTCACGGAGCCGACGACGATCAGATCGCCCTTGGCATAGATCTGCTGACCGGAGCGCACGGGCTCGGTGATCAGACGGGCGGTTGCGGGTTTCTCGCCGACATCCGCCCTGGATTCGACGGGTGGCGTGCGGGCGTCGCCGAGCACGCCCAGACCCATCGTCCGCGCCTCGTCCTCACGGAGCGCGCCTGCCCCCCGGATCGCGATGGGGACCAGTTCCAAGGCGCGCAGCACAGTGATCAGTTCCGGCAAGTGCCAGGCGTCATCGACAACCGCCTGCACATCGAGAATGACCGATGCGCCCCGGAAGAACACCGGCGCCTGGTCGATGCGGCGCGCCACCTCGGCGCCCAGACGGCCGACGTCGGCGTCGAATACCTTGAGGACCGTGAAGGTGAATCCGCTTCCCTTGAGTTCGCAGATCAAGGGCCGGGGCGTAGCCGATATTGGGCTGGACATGCGGGGCTCCCGGCAAATGTGTCAGGACAATAACAAAGCCGGCGGCTGCCGAATAGCCGCACGGGCTCTCATCGCGGCGCGGCCGCGGCGTGGACCCGTCCGAAATGCCATGCCAGAACGATTCCGAGCACCAGCGCGCCCAGGGCCGCCGCAGCGGTTTCGCCGTTGTAGCCCGGCCGAAAGGGCGCCATCGCGCCCAGCAGCAGACCACCGCCGAGGAAATTGGCGAAACCCCACAACACATTGGTTACAGGCGACGAGTGGCCGACACCCGGCGGGCGGGCGAACGGTGTCGGGAAGGTGCGGCCGGAGAGGCCATGGACGAAGTGGGGAACGCCGTTGGCGAGAAAGACACCCGCCAGAAACCGCACCAGCAAGAGGCTCCATGCCACGCGGGTCACTCCTTTTACGTGTTGGGACTGCCGGTCGCGCCGGATTCAGGCCAGGATCGACTTGGCCCGGATGTCGATCCGGTCCGGCGTCACGTCGAGATCATAGACGATGGGCACCCCGGTGGGGATCTCGAGATCCATGATGTCCGCATCGGAAATGCCTTCCAGATCCTTGGTCAAGGCGCGCAGGGAATTGCCGTGGGCCGAGATCAGGACCTGCCTGCCGGCCAAAAGCTCCGGACGAATGTGCTGCTCGAAGTAGGGACGAACGCGCTCGCAGGTGTCCTTCAGGCTCTCGCCGTGCGGCGGGGGCGTGTCGTAGCCGCGCCGCCACTGCTTGAATTGCGCCTCCCCGTGGCGGGCCAGCACCTCGTCCTTGTTCAATCCCTGCAGGTCGCCGTAGTGGCGTTCCGCCAGCGCCGTGATATGCAGGTAGACTGGAAACTCGTGGGCCGCAGGCTGGTAGGATTCGCGCGGCAGCGTGCCTTCGGCCGGCAGGAATATCGGCGTCCGGCCGCTGCGATTCTCGCGCAGCACGACCTGGAGCGTGGTGATGGCGCGTTGCAGGTGGGAGGTGAAGGCGACATCGAAGGCCCGCTCGGCGAGCAGGTGGCCGGCACGGGCCGCTTCTTCCCAGCCGTCGGCCGCCAGCGGCACGTCGACCCAACCCGTGAATCGGTTCTCGGCATTCCAGACGGATTTTCCGTGCCGGATCAGGATCAGACTGGCCTGCATGGGGAGTCCTTTGGTTGCGGGGATGAGGGGCGGGATGAAGGCGTATTGTAAAGCAGCCCAAGCCGTTGCTGAACCATTTGGGCCGGGGCCGGGTACGCCCGCGTCCGGCGATCGTCCGTCCCGATTCAGAGGAGCCCCGTGATGGGTTGGAACAGGCGCGCCGTGGTCGCCGCCATGGTCAGTATGGCTTTCGTCCTCGCGGCGCTGGGCGCGACCTTCGTCGCGAGTGTCTTGCAGGTCGATCCGTGCCGGGCTTGCGGCGCGCGGCTCGACGTCGTGCTGTTTGGCGCGACCATCGCCGGCCCGACGCTGCCCGTGTGGCCGCTCGTGGCGGCGGCGATCCTCTATGTCATCGCTTTCCCGGGCCGTTGGCGGCGTTTGGCATGGACCGCGCTGCCCGTCGGCTTGATGGTGCTGGGCGACAGCTTGCATCACCTGCTGTCGTTCCGGGCGGGTTGGTTGGTGACGGTTCCGCAGGGGCTCGCACTGACCTGGGTCGGCAGCGGCGGCGTTCATCTGTCCAGCGGCGGCAATCTGCTGGCGACGGCAGGACTGGTCGGGGGCATCGGCTGGCTGGCCAAAAAGACGGTTTTCGACGCCTTGGTCGCGACACGCGGCGATCCTAGTGCCGATCACCCCGGATGATCGACTGGTAACGCGCCCAGGCCTCCTTCGGCGAGCGGTCGGCGCGGAACAGACCGAAATGGGCTTCGCGTCCGGCTTCTTCCGGATTGTCCAGGTACTGATAGAAAAAAATTCCTTGTGCGCCGGCCTCGCGGCTCGCTTTGCTCACAGCCTCCAGATAGTCGGCCTGCAGCCGTTCGGTCCAGGGCGGCACCTCGGTGTGCAGCCCGGTTTCCAGGATGAGCACGGGGCGCCCCTCACCGGCGCGCTGCGCACGGGCGATCTGGTCCTTGATGCGATCGGTCAGGCCGAGATCGGGGATGAAGCCGACCGGGTAGGTGTGCACGCCGATGGTGTCGTAGTCGATCAGGCGGTTCATGCGCTCGATGCCGGATTCATAGACGGCCAGCGGCGTGATGCTGATCATGACTTCGGCGCCGGGGGCCTCCCGATGGACGGCCCCGGCCAGGACCTGCATCACGCGGTCCATGAACGCGGGCGTCCAGACCCCGACGCGCCAACCGATGAGCGCATGGACGTTGGGGATGTTGAACTCGTTTTCCAGTGCGAAGCTGTGGATGCGGCCGGCAAAATGCCGGGCCGTCGCGTCGGCATACACGCCGAGCGCGGCGAGGTACTGCGCTTCGTTCAGGCTGCGCGTCCAGGGTGGAGCGATGGGGCGGTTGCCGTTGTAACCGGCGCCCAGCTTGCCGACGACCTTGAGGCCGCGCCGATTCGCCGCGTCGATGATCGGGTCGAGTGCAGAGAAGTCCAGCGTCGCTGCCGCCGTGGGCTGAATCACGAACCAGGCGAGATCGATGCTGAGCCAGCCGATGCCGGCATCGGCCATGCGATCGATGTCGGCGGGTGTCAGTGCATAGCCCGGCAGGGCCACGTGATAGGCGACCAGACCCCAGCGAAAGTTCTGGGGCGAACCGGATGAATCGGGGGTTGGCTGCGCGCGCGATGCCGGGGTGGCAACGAATGTCAGCGCCACGCAGGCCGTGATGATCAGCCAGTGCTTCGAGCGGCGCTTTCGGCGGATCTTCGGGTCGGTCATGATGCCCCTCGGCATGAGGCAGGAAAGCGCGTCGCTGTTTGCCGGCGCACGACGAACCGCGCCGGATGCGGCCCTGGGCGCCGCATCCGGCCGGTTGGCGTCAGGCCGCGGCCGCCATCAGGTCGGCGTAGCGCTTCAGGTGATAGTCCGTGGTCCCGAACTGCGCGCAGAACATCGTCAAGCGGCGGAAGTAGTGACCGATGTCGAGTTCTTCGGTCATGCCGATGCCGCCGTGCATCTGCACCGCCTGCTGGGCGACGAGCCGCGCCTTTTCGCCGACGAACTGCTTGGCGGCCGAAACCGCCATGCGCCGCGCGACGGGGTCCTTGTCGGTCACCTTGAGGCTGGCCATCAACACCATGGAGCGGCAGGCTTCCACGGCCGTGAACAGGTCGACGGCGCGATGCTGCAGGGCCTGGAACGACCCGATCGGCACGCCGAACTGCTTGCGCGTCTTGAGGTATTCCACCGTCTTGCGCATGGCCGACTGCATGGCGCCCAGAGCGTCGGCGCAGGCCGCGACCGTCGCATGGTCCACGGCCTCGTCGAGCAGCGCGAAACCGGCACCCTCACCGCCGATCAGGGCATCCGCGCCGACCTGGACCTTGTTCAGGCGGACGTTGCCCGCACAGCCGCCGTCCATGGTGCGGTAGCCCGTGATTTCGACGCCCGGCGCCTTGCTGTCGACGAGAAACAGGGAGATTCCCTGCGTGTCCAGACGACCACCGCCGGTGCGCGCCGAGACGATGAGCGCATCGGCCGTGGGCGCGCCCAGGACCACGGCTTTCTCGCCGGAGATCAGATAGCCATCGCCGCTCTTTTCGGCGCGGGTCTGGACGTCGGCGGGATTGAAGCGGCTTTCGCGCTCGGTGTAGGCCACGGCCAGCAGCTTCTCGCCGCCGATCAGCGCCGGGAGCAGTGCCTCCTGCTGGGCGGCGCTGCCGCCGCGCGCGATCAGGCCACCCGCCAGCACGATGGCGCTGAGGTAGGGCTCCAGCACCATGCCGGTGCCGAAGGCTTCCATCACCTGCACGATGTCGACCACGCCGCCGCCGAGGCCGCCCTGGTCTTCGGAAAAGGGAATGCCCAGCCAGCCCATGTCGGCGAACTGGCGCCAGTGCTCGGGGCTGAAACCGTTCTCGAGGGCCAGCACTTTCTTGCGGGCGTCGAAGCTGTAGTCGTTGCGGATGAACTTGTCGACCGCGTTGCGAATGAGCTTCTGTTCGTCTGAGAGATTGAAATGCATCGGGGTGTGTCCTTACTTGAAGTTCAGGCCAAGGACCATCTTGGCGATGACGTTCTTCTGTACTTCGTCGCTGCCGCCGTAGATGGTGGCGGCGCGGGTGAAGGCATAGCGCATCGTGGTGGCGGCGAATTCGTCCGGACCGACGCCATCGTCCGCCTTCCAGGGCCAGGCGTACTGACCGGACAGTTCCACGCCGAGTTCGGAGAGTTGCTGCTGCACGGCCGTGCCGTCGAGCTTGAGCAGGGAGGACTCGGGGCCAGGGGCCTTGCCGGCAGCGGTGGCGGCCAGCGTGCGCAGGTTGGTGTATTCCAGCGCCAGCAGGTTGATCTCGGCCTTGGCCAGTTTCTGGCGCAGGCTGGGATCGTTCATCAGCGGCTCGCCGTTCGCGCCGTTCTCGCGCGCCATGCGCTTGAGGTTGGCCATGTGCACCTTGCTGTCGGCCACGCCGGCAATGGTGGTGCGCTCATGGGTGAGCAGGTACTTGGCCACGGTCCAGCCCTGGCCTTCCTTGCCGACGAGGTTCTTCTTGGGGACGCGCACGTCGGTGAAGAACGTCTCGTTGAGGTGGTGCTCGCCATCGATGGAGACGATGGGGCGCACCTCGAGGCCGGGGGTGTCCATGTCGATCAGCAGGAAGGAAATGCCTTCCTGTTTCTTGCCTTCCGTGCTGGTGCGCACCAGGCAGAAGATGCGGTTGGCCCAGTGGCCGTAGGTGGTCCAGATCTTGGAGCCGTTGACGATGTAGTCATCGCCGTCCGAGACAGCCATGGTCTTGAGGCTGGCGAGGTCGGAACCGGCGCCGGGTTCGGAATAGCCCTGACACCACCAGTCCTCGCAATTGCGGATGCGGGGCAAATAGTAGTCCTTCTGCTCCTGCGTGCCGTAGGCCATCAGCACCGGGCCCAGCATGATGATGCCCATGGACAGGCCGATCGGGGCGTTGGCGCGGGCGCGTTCCATGTCGAAGATGTAGCGCTGGGTGGGCGTCCAGTCGGGGCCGCCGTATTCCTTGGGCCATCCCGTCACCAACCAGCCCTGGGCATTGAGGATGCGCTGCCAGACGACCAGTTCGTCCTTCGAGAGCATGATCCCCAGTTCGGTCTTGCGCTTGAGTTCTGCGGGCAGGTTCTCGGCGAACCAGCTTCGCACCTCCTGCTGAAAGGCGAGTTCCTCGGGGGAAAAGTCGATGTTCATTCGTGCTCCTTGCGGTCAGGGGGGGAACACCACCGCCTCATCGAGCGGAGGTGGGATGCGCCGATTCCGTCGCTGGACGGTCGTTCGTCGTCAATCCGTCATTCTATCGGAAAGCCGCCGCCGGCAAGAAGAACGGCGCCGCGTGACCGGAACCTCGCGCGTCCGCCATTCCGGCACGGCGGCTCGTCGGTCACGGACGGGCGTGGCGCGCTGGGATATGCTGGCCCCATATCCATGGGGCCGCGGTGGCCGGGATGAGGGCAGACTGCTGTGGATCCTGTCAGCGCGCATCGCGGCGCCATCCTCTACTTTGTCACCGACCCCGGCGATGGCGACGATCCCGCGGCGTTTGTCTATCACGAGGATGGCCTGCTCGTGATCGACCGGGGGCGCGTGGCGGCCGTCGGCCCTGCCGCAGCGCTGCTGCCGCAGCTATCGCCTGCCATCGCGCCGACCGGGCATGCCGACGCATTGATCATGCCCGGCTTTGTCGACACGCATATCCACCTTCCGCAGACCGACATGATCGCCTCGGCCGGACGCGACCTGCTGGACTGGCTTGCCCGGTACACCTATCCCGCCGAACGTCGCTTCGGCGATCCGGTCCACGCCCGCGCGGTGGCGGATTTCTTCATCGCCGAATTGCTCGCGAGCGGCACGACGACGGCGCAGGTACTGGGCAGCGTGCATGCCACCTCGGTGGAGGCGGTGTTCGCGGCGGCCGAGGCGCTGAACCTGCGTCTGATCGCCGGCAAGACCCTCATGGACCGCAACTGCCCGCCGGATGTACGCGATACCGCGGCCCGCGGCGAGCACGAAACACGCGCGCTCATCGAGCGCTGGCACGGCCGGGGCCGGTTGCGGTATGCGATCACGCCACGCTTCGCAGCGACCTCGACCGAGGCCCAACTGGCCAGCGCCGGTCGGCTCGCGGCCGAGTTTCCCGATGTGCACGTACACAGTCACCTCGCGGAGAATCGCGCCGAGATCGCCTGGGTGCGCGCGCTGTTCCCCTGGAGTCGCAGCTATGCGGAGGTCTATGACCGTTACGGCCTGCTGAGGCCGCGGGCCGTCTATGCCCATGGCATTCATCTGGATGATCGTGACCGCCGACGCCTGGCCGAATGCGGCACCTGGATCGCCCATGCCCCCAGCTCGAACCTGTATCTGGGCAGCGGCCTGTTCGATTTCGCCGCGAGCGATGCAGCGCAGTTGTGTTACGCCATCAGCACCGATGTCGGCGCCGGCACCAGTTTCAGCCCGTTGCGGACCCTGGGAGACGCATACAAGGTGGCGCAGCTGCAGGGGCAGCGGCTGTCGCCGCTGCGGGCCTTCTATCTGGCGACGCTGGCCGGCGCGCGGGCGCTGCATCTGGACGATCGCATCGGGTCGTTCCACGTCGGCGCCGAGGCCGATTTCATCGTGCTCGACCTCGCGGCGACGCCCTTGATCGCCCGGCGCTGCGCACAGGCGGCGACGCTGTCCGAGCGCCTGCAGATCCTGATGACGCTCGGGGATGATCGCTGCGTCCGGTTGACGCACGTGCTGGGTCGGCCGGTCGGGGGGACGGCCCACGGCGCGCCGTCCTGACCCGCGGCCGCCGCCGAAGCTGCCGCGACCCCGGGCGCGGCGGCGCAGAGGATCACGAGCCGGCCGCGTCCCGGTCCCAGGGCGCCACGTCGGCCAGCGCCGCTTGCAGGTGGCGGATCAGGGCGCTCAGGCGACGCAGCCGGTGACGGCGCTGCGGATAGACGGCGTAGATCGCATCGGGTTCCGGTCGCGCATCGGGCAGGACCTGCAGCAGCCGACCCGCGCGCAGGTCGTCCGCGGCGATGAACAGGGGCAGCATCGCCAGCCCCAGGCCGGCGACGGCGGCATCGCGCATCGCCTCGCCGTTGTTGGTGAGAATGCGCTGGCGCGGCGTCAGGACCCGCACGGGCTCATCCGGCTCGGCGGCCCGGAAACGCCAGAGCTGCGGCGCGGCTTTCAGGGCATAGCCGATGCCGGCATGGCGGGGGATGTCATCGAGCGTGCGCGGTACGCCGTGGTGGCGCGCGTAGTCCGGGCTGCAGCAGATGATGCGGGGACTCTCCGCCAGCCGGGTTGCAACGAGGAGCGCATCGGCAGGCAGCCGGGTGATGCGGATGGCGAGGTCGTAGCCTTCCGCTGCGATGTCCACCATGCGGTCGGACAGGTCCAGTGCCAGATCCAGACGGGGATGCGCGCGCATGAAGGCAAACAGCATCGGCCCAAGGTGGAGGGACCCGAAGCTCACCGGCGCACTGATGCGCAGCAGGCCGGTGAGGGTGGCGTCGTCCTCGGCAACGGCCTCGACCGCCTGTTCCAACTGGGCGATGGCGTCGCAGGCCTGGGCCTGGAACAGCCGCCCGCGGTCGGTGGCCCGCACGCCGCGGCTGGAGCGGTGCAGGAGCGCGACCCCGAGCGCCGCTTCCAGATGGACGACGCGCTGGCTCACGACCGATTTGGTCAGTTCCAGGCGCTGGGCTGCGGCGCTGATGCTGCCGCTTTCCACCACCGCGAGGAAGGTGCGGATGTCGTCCAGGCTGTACTTCATCGGTGCGCCTCGGTGTTCGGTGGTGGCGAACGGGGCGTTCGGCCGCGCGGCGCTGCCCGGAAAACGGGTTTCGCCTAAAGTTACCGCATCGCCGATGGGGCGGATACTCGACCAGGAGCCGATATGGAAACGACTTCCCGTGATGCCTTTGCCGATGTGCTGCCCGTAGCGGGACGGGTGTTGATCGCACCGCTCTTCATCGGCGCGGGCCTGGCCAAGTTCGGCGACATCGCTGGAACTGCCGGCTACATGCAGGCCCACGGCATGCCCCTGGCGGAACTGCTGGTGTGGCCCGCCGCGCTGCTGGAACTGGTCGGCGGCGCGCTGTTGCTCGTGGGCTGGCAGACGCGCTGGGTGGCCCTGGCACTGGCTGCGTTCACGGCGCTCGCCACGCCCATCTTCCACGGCTACTGGCGCGAGACGGACCCCATGCTGGCCTACCAGCAGTCGCTGCATTTCTGGAAGAACACCGCGCTCATCGGCGGCCTGCTCTTTGCCGCCGCGCAGGGCCCGGGGCGGCTGGCCTTGGGCGGCACGCGCTGATTTCACATGCGAACACCTGGAGATATTCATGACTCAGATGCTGAACGTGCTCGGGATCTGCGGCAGCCTGCGCCGGGACTCCTACAACGCCGCCGCCCTGCGGGCCGCGCAGGGATTGGCGTCCACGGCCGGCTTGACCATCACGACGGCCGAGATCGGCGACCTGCCCTTGTACAACGAGGATCTGCGCACGGCGCATTTCCCGCCGCCGGTGGAACGGCTGCGGGCACAGATCCAGGCGGCCGATGCGCTGCTGTTCGTGACGCCGGAATACAACTATTCCGTTCCCGGGGTGCTCAAGAACGCCATCGACTGGGCCTCGCGCCCGCCCGATCAGCCGTTTGCCGGCAAGCCGGCGGCCATCATGGGCGCCAGTCCCGGCGTCATCGGGACGGGGCGCGCGCAGTATCACCTGCGCCAGATCCTGGTTTGCGTCGATGCGCTCCCGCTCAACAAGCCGGAGGTGATGATCGGCGTCGCGCATGAGCGTTTCGACGCCGACGGCCAGCTGGTTCACGCGGCGACGCGGGAACACCTGGGCCGGCTTCTGAGTGCATTGGCGTCCTGGACTCAGCGCCTGGGTCAGCCCTGACACCGGTCGCAGGCCATACGCATGGGTCATGCCCGGCATCGCGCCGCAGTCGATGGGGGGCGAAGCGCGGCGCCGGCATGTGCGGAGAAAGTGTGATGTCACAGAAACAACTGACGCGCATCCTGCCGTCCGCTTCGACGCATTGGGTAGGCGACGGCTTTCCGGTGCGTACACTGGTCTCGATCGCGCGGGACGCGGTGCAGGCCAGCCCGTTCCTGATGCTCGATTACGCGGGCCCCCACCGGTTCGCGCCAAGTGATGCACCCCGTGGCGTCGGAATGCATCCGCATCGCGGCTTCGAGACCGTGACCATCGTCTATCAGGGCGAGGTTGCGCATCGCGACACCGCCGGCAACAGCGGCGTCATCGGGCCGGGCGACGTGCAATGGATGACAGCGGGGGCGGGCGTACTGCACGAGGAGTTCCATTCTCAGGCATTCACGGCGCGGGGCGGCGTGCTGGAGATGGCCCAACTGTGGGTCAACCTGCCGGCACGGGACAAACGCCGCGCACCGGCCTATCAGGCCGTGGTCTCGGGGCAGATCCCGGCCATCGTGCTCGACGGCGGCAGCGGGGGCGTCCGGGTGATTGCCGGTGATTACGCCGGCGTGCAGGGCCCGGCGCTGACCCGCACGGCGATGAACGTTTGGGACCTCACACTGCATGCCGACCGGTCGACCGCGTTCGTCCTCCCGGACGGGTGGACGGCCATGCTGGTCGTGTTGCGCGGGGCGATCGAAGTCGGGGGACGGCGCATCGATGCCCTGCAGACCGCCCACTTCAGCCGATCGGGTACGACGATCGATATCCTTGCGCAGGCGGACAGTCAGGCGCTGCTGTTGAGTGGGGCGCCACTCGATGAGGCCATTGCCCACTATGGGCCCTTCGTCATGAATACCCGGCAGGAATTGCTGGAAGCCGTGGCGGCCTTCGAGCGGGGAGATTTCCAGACGCCTGCCGTTTGACCCATCCGAACGCCTGCGCGATCGGGATTTCGTCCGCGATACACGAAGTGCGGACCTGCGTTGCATTGGTGCGCGAAGCGCCTCCGCTTGGGGCATGTGGCGGGCTGCATGGACGCAGCACGCGTTTCGCGCGCTGCGTCGTCTCATGCAGCGGGACGATGGATAGGCGCCTGCCCCGCATCCCGCGTTGCAATGTCATTGCGCTGCTGTCAGTCTTTCAGCGTCTCTTTGCGCCGCTGCGTACGCCGGCCGGGAGGTCGTCCGCCGTTGCGATGACTTTCGCCCGGGGTCGCGCCAGTGCGGAAGCGCCATAACACATTGATCATTCGGGGTTGGAACATGGCAAATCAGTATCGCTGCAGCGTTGCAGGACTCTTGGCCATCGGCAGTGCATCGGCCTGGGGGCAGGTGACGCCGGAGGCGGCGAGCACGGTGATCGCCGTGCAGAGCTTTGCATCGCCTTCGCTGGAAACGCCCGTAGGCTTCGGGGGAAGTTGGGGAAGTGTCGGTGTGGGCGCGTTTGGCCAAACTCTTGCAGATGACTTTGATGCGTCCGCCGGGATCGCGTTCGGCCTCGGTGACCCCGATCGGTACGTGGGCGCGGAACTCGGCATCGGATTCTCCTCGCTGACGAGCGACAACAGCGAGGACACGTTCGGCGAGTCTGGCGGGTTTGCCTTCAAGTTGCACCGCAACCTTCCCGGCTACTCGGCGGTATCTGTAGGCGTGAACGGATTTGGTGTGTGGGGCGGGGCGGAGGATGCCAATGATCCCAGCTACTACGTGGCGTACTCGAAGATGATCCCGGTCGGCCGCTTTGCCGGCATCGTCACGCTGGGGGCGGGCACCGAGATCTTCAATGACCCCGGCGAGGATGGCGCCAACATTTTCGGGAGCGGCGCGCTGTATCTCACGCCGCAGATCGCCTTGATCGGTGAGTATACGGGGCGCTTCGCCAAC
>PKCW01000011.1 GCA_002862965.1 Pseudomonadota bacterium | reverse complement strand
GCCCAAGATCGGACTTTCAACATGCGCCGCGGCGGGTGATCTCTATGTCGCCGACATTTCGGTTCCGCCGGCACTCTACGGCCGCCTGCCGCAGCCGTTGTCCGTCCCGTCGTTCAGTGCAGGCGATATCCTGCGCATTACGTAAGGTGTCGGAATCGGCGACCGCCCCACTCATGTCGCAATAGTCCAGGACCAGGCCAGGCATGCTGATTGTTCTTTCAATGCTGATGGGCGCGTTGCTGGGCTTTGCTGCGCATCGCGCCGGGCTTTGCACGGTCAAGGCCGTGGCAGAGGTCCTGACCACCCGACGTGTCAATTTCCTGTGGTCGTTCGTCAAGAGCTCGCTCTGGGTCATGGCACTGAGCGCATTGGCTGCGGCGGTGCCCCTGGAAATCGGGTTGCGGCATTGGCCGTTGAGCGGTCTTTCCGTCGCCGGGGGCGTGCTGTTTGGCCTGGGTGCCGGGATTAACGGCGGCTGCACGTTTTCGACGCTGTCGCGGCTGATGGACGGCAATCTGAATATACTGGCCACGGTCCTCATGTGGCCCGTGGGGATCGTGTCGGCGCTGACCCTCATGTCCGGACTTCGTGGCGCCACGCCCGCGAACGTGCCCGCCGGTCAACTGCCGCTCTGGCTGTCGGTTCCGATCGGCCTGTTCGTCCTTTGGGAAGCGGCAATGCTGGTGCGCAGGCTGGCGCAATCCGGCTCGCTCCGCCACAGCATCGGGGCTCCGATCTACACTTTGTCCGCCGGAGCGGCGCTGGTCGGCGGGGCCAACGCCGTGCTGCTGCTGGCATGGGGGCCGTGGTCGTTCACCGGAACGTTGCTTTGTGCCCTGGAGGCCAGCACGGTGGCCCGCTGCGGCGCGTCGCAATCCGTTCCGCTGCTGGTACTCGCGGCGGCGCTCGTGGGGATGGCTTTCTCCAGCTGGCAGCGCGGATCCTTCCGGCTGCAACGGCTACGCGCACGCGAGGCCATGCGCCATGCCGGAGGCGGCTTGCTGATGGGCATCGGCGCCATGTTCATTCCGGGCGGCAACGACGGGCTCATCCTGTTCGGCATCCCATCGCTTTCGCCGCATGCAATCCCGGCCTACCTCGGGATTCTGGCGGGGGTCGCCATTGCCCTTTCGGCGATGCGCATGATGGGACGCATCATACCGCCGGTGCATTGCGAGGGGGACATATGCCGAACGACTTGAGGGTGGACACCGTAACTGGACGCACCGCGCCAGGCAGATCCCCTGCGGGCAGATCGATCGAGACCGGGCTGCGCATGTGCGGACGCGTTTTCCCGCTGCTCGTCCTGCTGATGCTCCCGATGGCAGGCAGTGCCATTCCGCCTTTGCCGGTCGCCGTCAGCAACAACGCGGTGGCGGCCGTGGAGGAGGGGGAGGAGTTCAGGCTCTACAGCTTCTTCGGACTCGGGCAGGGAAAGACCTGGCGCGACGTCAGCCGCCGCGCGTTCGAATACGACAGCCGGCGAAACCGCTGGCAAGAGTTGCCGCCACCGCCGGTCGCAGGAGGAAGGCTGGCCTCGGTCGCGGCAGCCGCTCGCGGTCGGATCTACCTGTTCGGTGGCTACACCGTGGCCGAGGACGGGACGGAGGTCTCCACTCCGGACGTGCTGCGTTTCGATCCGAGGAGCCGCCGTTACACGGCGATGGCGCCGATGCCGGTGCCGGTGGACGACACCGTGGCGCTGGTTTACGCGGACCGCTGGGTCATTCTCGTCAGCGGCTGGCACCAGCACGACAACGTCGCCGCCGTGCAGGTGTATGACACGCGCCGCAATGTCTGGAGTCGGGCCCCCGACTGGCCGGGCACCCCGGTATTCGGCCACGCCGGGGCGCTGCTGGGCGAGGATCTGCTGATCTGCGACGGGGTGCGACTGGACACTGGCGAGGGGATGCGCCGTTTTCAGGCTTCCGACGAATGCTGGCACGGGCGCATCCAGGAAGGCGACCCTACGCGGATTGCATGGCAACGCGCGACGTCCCACCCGGGCCTGCCGCGTTACCGCATGGGCAGTTTCGCCGACGATGAAGGCCGGCAGCTGGTATTCGTCGCGGGCAGCGAGAACCCCTACAACTTCGACGGCACCGGATACGACGGAGTGCCGTCACCGGCGTCGGCGCAAGTGGATGCCTTTGACCTGGGCACGGGGACATGGAGGTCGCGACCACTCCTGGAGCAACCCAGCATGGATCACCGCGGCATGCCGTGCGTGCGTGGGCGCTGCTACCTGCTGGGCGGGATGGACGTGAATCGCGAAGTGACGGATGCGATAAGGGAACACGTTCGCGGGGGCGTGGAATAGCACCTCCTCAGGCTTTCCCTCGCGGCGGATCACGATGAATTCCTTCGGCAACGCTGGCCGGCGAATCCTTTTGCCTCATCGCCACCTCTTTATCGTTGAGAGCAAGATCGCTCGATCAACTCAGAGGAGAAGCGAAATGGGCAATATCGCCAAGGGCGTTACCGCCGGAATTGTCGCGACCGTCGTGCTGTCGGTACTGATGGTGGCAAAGTCGATGATGGGGCTGATGCCCCAGTTGGATGTCATCTCGATGCTGTCGCGGATGATGGGGGTAGCGGTTCCAGTCGCCTGGGTCATCCACTTCATGATCGGTGCCATATGGGGCGCCCTGTTCGCGGTGCTGTACAAGGCGATCCCGGGCAAGGAGGCAGTCGCCAAGGGTCTGGTGTTCGGATCGGCGGCCTGGCTGCTCATGATGTTGATGATCATGCCGATGGCAGGCGCGGGGCTCTTCGGAATGAAGCTCGGCATGATCGCACCGGTCATGACGTGGATGCTGCATCTGGTGTTCGGCAGCGTTCTCGGGTTGGTGTACGCACGCCGCGCCCGGTAATCGATTGATTGCCTGTGCCCGGTCAGTGCAAAGCATCGATCAAGGGGCACGACACCTGGCCGCGACGCGATTCGCACGCCGCCAGCAGCTGGGACAATGCCGCCTCGATGCGATGAAGATCCGCGAGGCGGGCTCGGACGTCACTCAAGTGCGCCGTAGCCAATTGCGCCGCCTCGCGGCAATGAGTGCCGTCTTCCAGTCGTAGCAGCTGCGCGATCTCGCCCAGGCTGAAGCCCAGGCGCTGGGCCGACTTCACGAACCGCAACCGCGCGAGCTCAGTAGCGCCGTAACGACGGATGCCCCCGTATGGCCGCGTCGGTTCCGGAAGCAATCCCTTGCGCTGATAGAACCGGATGGTCTCCACATTGACGCCCGCGGATTTGGCCAGGGCACCAATGGTCAGCTCATCGGGAAGCGGTGACATGGGCTTGAGTCCGTACTTTGGTACGGCGCTAACTTTACCGCGTAGGCATTGAGCGGGAGGTAGCAGGATGACGAGGAAAGACGGTCGTGCGGCACTGGCCGTGGGTGGCCTGTCAGCCGTACTGGCTTCGACCTGCTGCCTGGGGCCACTGATTCTGGTGGCGCTCGGGTTCAGTGGCGCCTGGATCGGCAATCTCACGGTGCTGGAGCCGTATCGCCCCATCTTCATCCTGGCAGCACTGACGGCTTTGTTCTTCGCCTGGAGGCGCATCTTCCGTCCGGCGTCGGCATGCGAGCCGGGGCAGGTATGCGCGGTGCCGAAGGTCCGAACCGCCTACAAGCTGATCTTCTGGATCGTGGCCGCGCTTATCCTGATTGCGCTCGGCTTTCCCTATGTTGTGCCGTTCTTCTACTAGTCGGGAGTTCGCCATGAAAAGACTGTTTGTCCTCTCCGCCACTGCATTGGCCCTGATCATGGCTCCGGCATGGGCTGTCACCCGGACCGCGACCTTGTCCGTCCCTGGCATGACGTGTCCCGCCTGCCCAATCACGGTCAAGAAGGCCCTCGGCAAAGTTGATGGCGTCACCGCGATCAAGGTGAACTTCGAGAAGCGCGAGGCCATCGTCACCTTCGACGACGCCAAGGCCTCTCTGCAGCAGCTGACCGATGCCACGACGAATGCCGGCTATCCATCGCAGGTGAAGCCATGAGTGCGCCGTCGAATCCCTTTCATGTTGCGGCATCCCACATCGACCAGATGCGACAGGCTGCGATCTACGCCGAAGGTGGCGCGCTACCTGCCCGGATCAAGGTGCTGGCAGCGCTGCTGTGGTCGGTCAGTTCCCGTTGCGAGCCCTGTATAGCGCACTACGCACGCAAGGCGATCGATTTCGGCGCTACTCGAGAGGAGATGTCCGAGATGCTTGCAATCGCATCGACCATGGGCGGTTGCGTGGGAGAGACGTGGGCGCTCAAGGCCTTTGCGGCTGCAAAGGCCACCAACACGAACGAGGCAGAAATGACGTGCTGCCCGCAATAGGAGCGGAGCAGCCGTTGTGGGTCGTCACGGCCGTCATCATCTTTTAGAGCCAACGATCGGCGGCGGCTGCGGCAAGTCATCCATGCGGATTGACGTGAGTGCGGCTCCGCCGGCGTGCTCGCCCAAGCGGTAGATCAAACGACGAACGGCGGCTTCCAGCCATGCGCGTTCGTGATCCGATAGCGGAACAGAATTGGCTGCCGTGAACTTCCTAGCATCTGATCCACTGCGCACGCTCGAAAGCCCGCTGAGTGTGCGCAAGACAGATTCCTCTACAGCAAATGTCACAGATGCCTCTGGACGACTGCGCCCGTTCTCAGGGACGAACACAGTGAAAATGAAGTACGCCATGGAGAGAAGGGGCTCGCGCCCTTCACAGTAAGCGCGCCAGCGTCGAAATGCCAACTCCACTTCAGTTGTCGCCTGGAATGCCAAAGGAGGTGCCGGGTACTTCTTGCGGGTTACGGTTACGTTAGCTACAGCCGACAACGCGACGGCGGCGACTGCTGCCAAGACCACGCCCCCACCAGAATCGTGCGTTGCCGGCTGCCTGAGTTCGGCGTGATCAAAATGAAACCGCAATACCCCCGGCCTGTCCTGGATGGACGCGTACACCTCCCAATCCTTCAGGAACGAAGCAACCACCTCCTTGGCTTCTTCGATATCGAAAAAGTCTTCTTCCGGCCACCACGTGAGCATTCCATCGGCGGAACGAAATCGCCCCAGCGCATTGGCGAACTCCGTCGGTTCGGTATGCTCGTACCGGGTGTGTGGATCACTGCTGATTTGATACGCCAGCGATTCAATCTTGGGCAAATTCAAGACTCCCTCCGGCACAGGCTAGGGGAACAAACAGGGATGGAATAGAGTTGCTTCGAGAGACAGTGGCCACGCACAAGCCTGCCGCGGTTCGATCAGTCCCAACGATAACCGCAATCAGCTTCTGCAGTGGAATGCCGCCTCCGAGCAAATTGCGCTGCAGGGCGGTGATATCGCGGGCAGAGGGCCTAGGCATGCGTTCCGGATGAGTGTGCCAGTAGCCGACAAAATGCAGACCGCGCGCGAACCGATCCGAAATTTCATCCAGGCAACGCTGGTGGTCCAGCGTTAGCCAGTTCCAGCCTGCACGGTCATGTGCGTGGGGAGCCGTTGCATCGAGAATTTCCAGGCCTCCACCTATCCCGACGGATTCTGCGAAAAGAACACCGCCGCGCTCTCCTTGCCATAGTCGTTGGCGCGAGCCTTCAAATAGCCGCAGCACCGATGGCGCAATGGACACCACAAGACCGCTCTCCGGGTCCAGGTAGCGCGAGTTCTCAGGGAGCATCGGGAAGGGGTGCCGCGATGACGCTTTCGCGCGAATGTGTGGACGGTGAGTCAATCCAGTGGCCCCCGAGGCGCGTCAACGTCTGAGAGTCGCCCAGCCAGATGCGATGCTCGTCGGGCGAAGCGGTGTGCAGCAACACATCGGTCACGTGCTCCACGACAAGACTGGCGACACGCTGCAGCCGGCTGAAGGTGCCAGGCTGGTGACTCGCCGAGCAGCCAGGCAGCGCCCATTCCGTTTCAGGCCAATCGGTCTTCCGCCGGATGGCCAATCCGTCATGATCGAAGAGAGGTACGAGTCGTCGTCCTCCCGTCGTATCGGCCACGGAATGGCCGGCCAGGGCATGCGGTTCCGCCCAACTCAAGAGCAGTGGAACGCCAGAATCTCCCATCGCATCCATCAAATGATGTTCTGCCGGCCAGTCTGCGGCCGTACAAATCACCAAATCGGTGTTTTTCAGCGCCGACTCCGTTGCCGGATCTTGAACCCGATGTGAAATCGGATGCACATCGAGGTGTGGCACCTGCGCACGCAAGCGGCTGGCCAAGGCCGTAGCCTTTGCCCGCCCCAAGTCCCTCGAGTCGAGGACGTGCCGCCCCAAATTGGCCGCTTCGAGTATCTCGGGATCGACCAACGTAATCCGGCCGATGCCCGCATGGGCGAGCGCCTGTGCGACCAATCCTCCCAGCGATCCGCATCCGATCAGGGTCACGCGTTTGCTACGCAACGCAATCGCGTCCGTATCGAAACCGCGGCCGTGTATCCAAATAGGATCTGCACGTTCGATGGGCTGTACACGCACGCGCCAGGCATGTGCTGCCACCCGCTGCCATTCACGTTGTCGCCGCTTCTGGTCGCGCGGGTGTGGCGTGCGAACTCCGGCTGGAGGATTGGGCGCAAGTTCTAGCGCGGCGACCATTTGCGGACTGACGTCGCGCACGCTCAGCACCAGGCAGAAGGGGGCGGGCTCAGGGCGCTGTAGGTATTGTTCGAGATGCTCCAGGGCAGGCGGCGACTCTTGCAGCAACTGGCGCACGTGTTCCAGGTCTTTGGGTGCGCCGATCGGAGGATGTGCGAGCGCAACGAAAAGCGCCGATCCTTCGGCGACTGTAGCCTTTGGGTCGCCGAGCGCGCTGCCCCATGCGTGAAGCGCGGCGGTATCGGCGCCGATGAGCAACTTGGCCGGTTGGTTGTCGCGGCTCGGCACCATGCACGTCGCCAATGGTGTCGCCTCCCCAAGTGGCGGTGTCACGAACAACGCCCGGGACGCGGCGCGATACGACCCGGCTACCGTCTGCTCCCAGTAGCTCAACCATTCACGTGCAAATTCTGCTTCCCGCAACGCAGGATCGCAGTCATGGGCAGTCAGGCCAAGGATCTCCCGAATCCGTTCGAGACAGCGATCTACCTGGGCTTCAGGATCGTATGCCACAGGCGAAAGCCCATCCGGCCACAGACACAAATGCCCGTCGGCCTCGGCATGCGGCCATTGCAAGAATGCGGCGGGATGGATGAACGCCCGGATCGGTTCGGCGGGGAAGTGCGCGGGCAGGATGAGCCGCAGTTCGCGCGACTGGCCGAGATAGTCGATCGGTAACGGCAACGACCAGCCATGGCGGGCGCCTGGCACACTCTTGTCAATGGTGGTGCAGGGCAGGGGGCTGAGCACCCCGGTATGCCCGAAGTGCTGCCGCAGGTGCGCCTCCGCCAGCTCGTACGGAGGACGCGTAGCGATGGCTGCCCCCTCAGCCAAGGCGGCCCAGCGACTTCGGCTGCGCAGCTTCGCTGGGTTCTGCGACCGCCAACCCACGGAACACCGTGTCCACCGCGCCCGCCTTGCGCAAACGATCGGCCGTAGGGCCAGCCAGACCAGGCAAGGCCTGACCCGCGCCGGCTTGTTCGAGCAGGAAGCTGCGGGTCCGCTTGCGTGCCTCGGGGCCAAAAGCCGTCAGAACGGCTTGCTCGAAGTCGCGCTCCTCGCTGAACTCCACAAACCCAAGGCCCACGGCATTGGCGAGTTCCCCATGCCAGCGCGCAAACATGGCGGCATACGCCGGATCGCGATTCCATTTCTCGGCAAAGTTTTCGGCGGGCCGGCGCGGGTTGCACAGCTTCCACGGCAGCCCGGTGCGTCCATCCTGATCGAACTGGTTCGGCATGCGCGCGATGATCTCGCGAATCGCCTGCAGTGCCGTCAGAGGCTGCTGCTGCGAGAGCGTGGCGACTTCCTTATACGCCTTGGCCGCCAGCGTCGTGATCACGACCGAAATCGGCACGGGAACGTCCGCGCCAAGCCGCTCCCGGAAGGCATCACGATGCCGCTTCATCAGTTTGACCGTGGCACGCAACGGATCGAACGCATTGATGGCTTCGTGGCTGGGCAGTTGCTCAGTCTCTGCGCGCTTTCGTGCTTCGGTAAAGGCAACCGGGCCTTGGGCGATCATGATCGACGTCTGGCTGATGTCGTTGAACCAGTCTGCAAAATCCCGCGGGTTGGTGGGATGCCATTCCGCCTGCTTGTAGTCGGGAACCTCCAACGGTCCCCAGCCCTCATCATCGCTGTTGCCGTCGCTTGGAATGGCGGGCGTGACGTCGAGGTGCGCCGGCAAGGACTCGTCGGCGTAGTGCACCGTGACGCACCGGTTGCGACGTTCGATGCTGCCTTGGGTGCGCGCCCGGGCCTCCAGCTCCGCATGCAAGCTCTCGAGCAAATTCCGCGGCGATAGCGAGGTCTCGCGGAGCAACAAGATCGCATCGACATCGATTTCGCCGTTGCCCAGGGCTCGGACGACCGTACGCGTGAGGAATGAGCCCTGCGGAAACACATGTCCATCGGCCAGCGCCGGGTCAACTGGTTCGACGAGGATCTCGCTGATGGCGTTGTAATGACTCTCGATTCGCTGGTATTCCGATGCGGGAACCGAGACGGCCTCCACGATCTCCAGGAGCAGTTGTTCCCAGGCGTCTTCCTGCGCAGAAGTGCGACGCGAGGGGAAGGTTGAAGTGGTCAAACCGTCGTACATGCGTATCTCCTACGAAGAAGCGGGGAGGGGGAGGGACAGCGCGGGATGAAACCGCCCATTGGGGCCTTCCGCGTCATAAACCTGGACGGGAAAGCTGACCTTCGGTTTGACCGCCATGCCGAACGCCACCGCCAATGAAGCGGGCATGGCCGGAAAAACATGGATCGGCACAGTCTTCGGCAAGATCGTCTCCAGTCGTGCGATCAGCGCGGCGACTTCCTGGCGAAATGCATCGATCGTTGCCACACACTGCACCAGGTCCAGCCTGGGCAGATCGACGGACATGTGGATGATCGCCGGTGACGTATCCGTAAACGCGGCGCGCACGCGCTCGTGATCGATCGTGCCGGATAGCGAAAACACCAAGGCCACCGGTGCATCCAAGGTGTCGGGCCATTCGACGTGGAATGTGCAGGCCGGTGCATCGTTGGCCGGAAACAGCCAACTGTGGCCGTAACGATCCCACTGGAAGGGATAGAGCTCGGCAGCGTGACCGAGCGCGAAACCGAGCGCCATCAGCGCCGGCATGTCGGCCAAGCCGAACAAACCGATAGCAGGCTGCCCCAGGGATTGCATCTGCAACAAGCCGACCTGCCTGCGCACCTCGGTCACTACGTGACGCCAGTACTCAGGGCTTTGCGGCGCATATGCGCTCGCATCGATGCGCAGCTCAAAAGGCTTCTGCGTGAGAACGAGGCCGCGTTGAATCGCCGCATGCGGAATCGTGCTCGGACTTCCGGCAGCGATCTGTTGGCCAATGACGCCGAGGTAGTGAAGACCGATCGTGGCACGGCCGTGGCTGTGCTGGCCGGCCACCCGTATGGCGCTTTCGTGTTGTTGCTTCCACTGCGCGAGCAGCGCTTCCGGATAGTCTTGTTGCCATCCCGGCTTGTCGATGAGCGTGTGGCAGCTGGGGCAGAACAGGATCAGGTTGTCCGGATCATCGGACAGTTGCGGCGATCGCTTCGTATCTCCCCGTGGGCCGTCTGGACTGGCGGCTACGTTGTGCGCCAACTCGCCGAAAGGACGGGGTTTGAAAAACACGGGATCTTCGTACAGGACCGCGCCACATCCGGGGCGGGCGCAAATGCCGCCGCTCCGGGCCCAGACTGCGCGCTGCGTCGCCGGCGAGGGCTCCGGTCCCCGCTTGCGTGATGCCCGCGGCGACTTCGCCGCTGGTACTGCCTTGGAATCCGCGCCCATAGGCCCCTCTTGGAGTGGTTACTCCTGAGCCTGCACGCCCCTTGTCGCATATGCTGCGACACAATCAACCCCAGCATTAGGGTGCGAATCGGCCCAACACCACAGCATGTTGGGATGGGCGTCACGGTTTTCAAGGGCGCTGCGGGGCGCTGATCGTTACGTTGGTGTCTTGAGGGCCCGCCCAGCGGAGTTCGGGCGGTCACCGAGCAAGTCAGCGCCGCGGCTGTTCAAGAGGGTCCCGGCCTGGAAATACCCCATCACCGTGGCCACGCCCTTGTGTTCGGTCAGGGCCATTATCTCGCCCAGCGGCACGCCCTGGCGCCCGGCCTCGGTCACGAAGCCCGAGCGCAGGCTGTGCGCGGCCCAGTCGCCGGGCAGGCCGGCGAGCCGGGCCCGACGCTGGACGATGCGGGCGACCTGGTCGCCGGTCAGCGCCGTGGCGCCGACGCGGCCACCGCGGTGGAGGCGGCGGAAGAGGGGGCCCTCGGTCAACTGCGCCGCGTCCAGCCAAGCCTGCAGCGCCAACACCGCCTCGCCCTTGAGCGGCTTCTCGCGGCGCACCCCACTGGTATCGGTCTTGGTACGGCCTAGGGCGTACAGCCATGTGGTGGCATCCAGCGGTCGCAGATCAGTCACCTCGATGGCCACAACTTCCGATCGGCGCCGGCCCCCTCCGCTCCACGCGAAGAGGAGCAGGGCACGATCACGAACCCCACGCACGCCGTCGGTGCAGGTCGCCAGCATGGCCTGCAGCGGCTCGGCGACCGCCGCGGTCTTCTTGCGCACGGCCACGCCGCGCCTGGCCTGAGCCTTGCGCGCCTTCGCCAGCAGGGTCTTGAGCCGGTGGTCATCGGTCGGGCTGTCCCAGCCGTGCAGCCGGTGCCATTTGGCCAGCACCGCCAGGCGGTGACCGACGGTCGCATACGCCAGCGGTCCGGGCTGGGCCTTGGCCCCGAGTTCGACCAGGCGCGCGTCCAGCGCCGGCGGCAATTCGTGGGCCAAGCCGGCCTTGGTCTGACGCTGCAGGTGGTCCAGCACGAACTGCATGGCGACGGCGGCCGGCAACGGCCCGTCGCCGAATGGCTGGCCGTAGCGCAGCGCATACCACGCCGCCCAGTAACGCAGGGCGCTGGCATAGCTGCGCGCGGTATTCGCCGGCGTGCCGTCGGCGACGAATTCCTCGGCCGCGCGGATGCTGGCGGCGTCGAGCACCGCCGGATCCAACGCGGGCAGGGCATCCGCCAACAAGACAGGCTGCGTCTTTTTTGATACGTTGACCGTAGTAAATTTGTCCATTTTGGTCATTTAGATCGGATAACTGTTTTCTTATCGTACCTAATTACAGAAGGAGTAGGGCATGGCTGTCGGAGTCCCGGAAATGGACGTTTTTGCGGCCGCCGACCGCGTGCTGGCGCGCGGCGAGCGCCCCACCACCGAGCGCGTGCGCGCCGAGCTGGGCCGCGGCAGCCCGGCGCGGGTTGGCCAGCTGCTCGAACAGTGGTGGGACGGGCTGGCCAAACGCCTGGCCGGAGAAACCCGCTTGCCGGAGTTGCCGCCGGCGGTCGCCGAAGCGTTCAAGGCCGTGTGGATGAGCGCGACCGAACACGGCTCCGAACTGGCGCAGGCCGCCGTCGCCCAGGCCACGGCGGAGTTGGCCCAGGAACAGGCCCGTTTGGCCGAGGAGCGCGCCGAGTGGCAACGGACGCTGGAAACCGTCCACGCCGCCCGGTCCGCGGCCGAAACGGCCTCGCGGACGGCCGAGGCCCGTCTCGGCGATCTGCAGCGTCTGGTCGACCAGCAGGCCGCCCAACTGGCGGAAATGACGAGCCACCGCGAGGCGCTGACCGGGCGTTGCGGCCAGTTGGAAGGCGCGCTGGCGGCGGCACAGACGGCTCTCGCCGAACAGCGCCAACTCGCCGCGCAGGAGCGCGAAGCGCTGCAACAGCATGTGCGCAGCACCGAAGACCGCGCCCATGCCGAAGTCGATCGGACGCGCGAGGAAACCAAGGCGATTCGACGCGAACGCGAAGCCGCGGAGCGCGAGCATGCCGGCGCGCAGAAAACCTGGCGTCAGGCACTGGAGGAGGCCAACGCCGCGGCCGCCGAAGCTCGGCGAGAGGCCGCCCGCGAGCAGGCGCGCGCCCAGGCCCTGGAACAGCAATTGGCCAAGCTCGCGGACCTGTCCGCCACGT
>PKCW01000224.1 GCA_002862965.1 Pseudomonadota bacterium | reverse complement strand
GGCTGCGCCACGAGGATGCCGGGCGGGTGCTGGCCTTCGAACGGGCCTATCAGGACGCTTCGCGGCGGCTGTTCCCCGAGCCAGCCATCGACCATGCCCGTCTGGAGGCCTTCCGGGCCAAGTCGGGCAAACCGGCGCCGGTGGCCGGGACGGTCTTGCAGTCCGGGGACCGGATCCTGCTGTTCGCCCTGCCGGGCTGCAAGGGCTGCGATGCCGCGACCGGGCTGGCGCTTTCGACCCTGCGCCAGCGCCAGGACGTGGGCCTGGATGTGTATGTGCTGGGCACGGATGGGAACGACGCCAAGGTGCGGGAGTGGGCGCAGACCCACGGCATCGATCCTGAGCTGGTCAAGGGGCGGCGCGTCACCCTGAACCACGATGCCGGGACGCTGAAGAAGCTCAGCGGCCGGGGCGTGGTGCCTTACGCCGCCCTGCGGCGCGGGGATCGGCTGATGCCCTACCCGGAACTGACCGCCCAATAACGATGAGGATGCCAGGATGAAGCATCCCATGATCTCTATCTTCTTGATGCTAGGACTTTTTTTTATGTGTGAAGCGGCAAATGCAACGGGTGACATTCCCCCGGCCTATCGCCGGATTGCCGACGAATACGGTATTCCGCCGGGTGTGCTCTATGCGGTGGCGCTGACCGAGAGCGGTTTGTTGATGCCCGAGAGCCGGGATCACCGCCCCTGGCCCTGGACGCTGAACGTGGCGGGCAAGGCCTACCGCTACGGATCGCGGGATACCGCCTATGCCGGCCTGATGCAGCATCTGGCCCGCACCGAAATGGTTGATGTGGGGCTGATGCAGGTGAACTGGCGCTACCACGGCGACAAGCTCAGGACTCACTGGCTGGCCCTGGATCCCTGGTTCAATCTGCGCATCGGCGCCTCGATCTTGCGCGAGATGTACGACCAGTGCGGCGACTGGATCGTGGCTGCGGGTCGCTATCACGCTCCGGCCAACCCGGAGCGGGCCGGGAAATATGCCAACCAGGTGCGGCGCCATCTGGCCACCCTTGAAGGAGAGGACGGCCGTGCGCACTGAGCGCTGGATGGCGCTGCTGGGCCTGGGGCTGGGCTGCATGACGGTCCTGGCGGACCCGGTGCGCATCCTCCAGGAGGATCCCAGCCGCTCGATCGATGCCCGGCCCTACCTGCGCGACATCCTGAACCTCGAGGCGGGGGATCCCCGTGACGAGTTCGTGGGGGCGCCGCCGGCGTCCCCCTATGCGAGCCGCGGCAATCCCTTCGCGGCCGAGGGGCGGTTGCCGGTCATCACCCCGGAATTGTCGCCCGGCCCCATCACCCAGAACCTGTCCCCAGAGATGCGCCAACGCCTGCTGGGGTTGTCCCGGCCGCTGTTCATCATCGGGGCCGACGCCGGTTCCCTCGCCTGGCTGGCGGCCCATCGGGACCGGCTGGCAGAGGTGTCCGCCATCGGGCAACTGGTCCAGGCGCGCAATCCGGCCGACCTGGAAGCGGTCGCGGCCGCTGCCGGCGGGCTGCCCATCCTGGTGGCGCCGGCGTCCGACATCGCCCAGGCCTTGGGTATCCGTCACTATCCGGTGCTGATCTCCCGCGAGGGAATGGAGCAATGAGTCAGGACCACCCGATCGAGGCCTTGCTCAGGCCCCCGGTAGAGGCCTGGTCGGCTGTCGTCGCGGGATCCGCGGCGATCATCTGCCTGGTGGCGCCGTGGGCCCTGATGATGACCCCATCGGTGGGATTCGCGGCGGCGGCGGGCTTCGGTTCCGTGGCGGTGTGGCGGGGCCAGCAGGCCTATGCTGTGGTGAACTACCAGCGCAACCTGCGTCGGCTGCGCGCCTACAGCCTCACCGCTGATCGCGTCCCCGTGAGCCGCAACAAGCTATTTCTGGGGAAGGGTTTCCGGTGGACCCAGAAGCACACCCAGCGGCTGCGCGACACACTGCGCCCCCAGGCGCGCCGGTATGTCGAGCCCGGTGCGCTCTATCGCTGGGCGCGGCGCCGGGAAATCGTCTGGGAACACTCCGTCTTGATGGCTCCCGTGGCCCGGTTGCTGGGGCGGCGCAGCCGTTGGAATCTCCTCGCCCCCTTGCCCCCGGTGGGCGGCAATCCCGCCCTGCACGGTGTGGAGCCGCATGAGGAGGATGTCTACATGGACTTGGGGGAGCGGGTGGGTCACGCCCTGGTGCTGGGCACCACCCGCGTCGGCAAGACCCGGCTGGCGGAAATCCTGATCACCCAGGACATTCGCCGGGGCGATGTGGTCATCGTCTTTGATCCCAAGGGGGATGCCGATCTGCTCAAGCGGGTCTATGCCGAGGCCAAGCGTTCCGGCCGGCAAAAGCAGGTCTACATCTTCCATCTGGGTTATCCGCGCATCAGCGCCCGTTACAACGCGGTGGGCTCGTTCTCGCGCATCACCGAGGTGGCAACCCGCATCGCCAACCAGTTGCCCAATGAGGGCAATTCCGCGGCCTTCCGGGAATTTGCCTGGCGCTTCACCAACATCGTGGCCCGCGCCCTGGTGGCGCTGGGACGCCGGCCGGACTATCACCAGATCGTCCGGCACATCACCCATATCGATCCCCTTCTGCAGGACTACTACCGGCAGTGGCTGCCCACCGTGGCGGCCGCCGGCTGGGAGCAGGAGGTGATGCGGCGCGCCGGCCAGCTCGATGATCGCAGCCTGCCGATGGCCTTGCGCGGGCGCGACCGCACCACCATTGCCCTGGTCCAGTACGTCAAGGACGAGGGCTTGTACGATCCGGTGGCCGATGGCCTGCGCAGCGCCTTCGAGTACGACAAGACCTATTTCGACAAGATCGTGGCCTCGCTGCTGCCGCTGCTGGAAAAGCTCACCACTGGCGCCACGGCGGAACTGATCTCTCCCAACTACCTGGACATCAACGATCCCCGGCCCATCTTCGACTGGCGTCAGGTGATCCGCCAGGGCGGGGTGGTCTACGTTGGCCTGGACGCGCTGTCAGACATGACCGTGGCCGCGGCGGTGGGCAATTCGATGTTCGCGGATCTGGTGTCGGTCGCCGGCCAGATCTACAAGCACGGCACCACCGAGGGCTTGCCGGACCTGGAGCGGAGTGGCCCGCTGCCCAAGATCAGCTTGCACTGCGATGAGTTCAACGAGCTGATCGGCGATGAATTCATCCCGCTGCTGAACAAGGCCGGCGGGGCGGGCTTCCAGGTCACGGCCTACACCCAAACGTGGTCGGACGTGGAGGCCCGTATCGGCAGCCGGCCCAAGGCCGGCCAGGTGGCGGGAAACTTCAATACCTTGATCATGTTGCGGGTCAAGGAACTGGCCACCGCCGAAATGCTCACCAACCAGTTGCCCGAAGTGGATGTCCATGCCCTCACTACGGTGTCCGGGGTCACGGATAGCGCTGACCTCTCGACCGGGGTGGATTTCACCAGCCGCAACGAGGACCGGCTGACCGTCACCCAGGTCCCCATCATCACCCCCAACGATGTGATGACCTTGCCCAAGGGCCAGGCCTTCGCCCTCATCGAGGGCGGGGTGCTCTGGAAG
Source organism: Pseudomonadota bacterium (assembly GCA_002862965.1). GTDB lineage: Bacteria > Pseudomonadota > Gammaproteobacteria > UBA5335 > UBA5335 > Macondimonas. Next base: position 8,674 of record PKCW01000224.1, on the reverse strand, counting down.
GTACGCATGCCGCTACCGGATCCGGGACATGACCCGGCCATGCCCGGCAGCCTCGATCAGATCGCCCGGGAAATGCGCCAGCGCTATGCCAGCGGCGATGGATGGTGGAATCGTGACTGAACCTGCAAAGCAGCGGACGACAAAGGTCACGGAGCGCCGCGCCGGGCTGGTCATGGCCTCGATCGGCCTGGTGTTCAGTCTGATGTTCTGGCTGATCGGTTCGATCTTCTTCTCCATCCTGTTGGAGTGGATCGGCATGCATTTGTGGTGGCCCGAGCAGGGCGCGGCGCACAGCCGGGCGATGTACGAGGCGGAATTGAGCTATCTGAACCAGGACCTGCGCCAATCCATCGTCTCCTCCGATGCGGCCCGCTTTGCCGAGGGCTTTGCCGGCCAGGTGCATTACTGGCTGGTGGAGCGGACGCATCTGGACGCCCATCTCGCGCGGCTCGAGCGCATAGAGACCAGTGTCACCGCCAACCCCTTGCAGAAAAAGGTGTTCGGAGCCCTGAACGGCGTCTACCACCAGGTGAGTGAGCATGTCATGGCCGCCATCACCACCATCCAGGTGACGGCCCTGCGCCTGGCCGTCCTGGTGCTGGCGCTGCCGGTATTCGTGCTGGCCGGGATGGTGGGCTTCGCCGAGGGGCTGGTGCGCCGGGACCTGCGCCGCTGGGGCGGGGGGCGCGAGAGCGCGTTCATCTACCACCAGGCCAAGATCCTGGTGTTCCCATTGTTCATCGCGGCCTGGGTGCTCTACCTGGCGCTGCCGTTCAATCTGCACCCCAATCTGGTGATCCTGCCCTGCGCGGCGGGCTTCGGGATCGCACTGATGGTGAGCGCGGCAACTTTCAAGAAGTACCTGTGAGCGTGCTGGTGGCACCAAAAAAAAGCGCTCGGAATGGATTTACCGTTTTCTATGGATTTTGTGGGGGCCGATTTTGCATTGTGACCCCATCGAGGAGGACTTCATGACCCAACGACGCGCGCGATTCTGTTTCCTGGCGGCCGGGCTGCTGGCCGTTGCCGGGCCAGTCCTGGCGGAGGGGGATGGCGAGCGGGCCATTCTGGCCCGCATGGTCCACGAGATCGACGCCTTGAACCCGTTGATCGAGGAGGCGGAGCGCGAGGCGGATCCCGATGCCCGCATCCGCTTCCAGTATGACTGGCTGCGGGGCGACCTGGCGCGGATCCGCATGGCGATCCAGGACCATGTGGACGCGCCATCCGCCGAGCCCCATCCGGTGCCGCCGTTGCGCGGGGATTACCGGCGTTGAACTGGGTAAGCGCATTCCAGGCCGGCGCCGGCCTGGCACCAGGCACCTTAGCCTTGTTCATCGCCAGTATGGTGGCGGTCGCCTTCCTGCTGTTCGTCTCCTGGGTGGGGATCGCCCAGTTCCAGGCCTGGCGCGCCGGACGGCAGGAAGCATTTTCCGCCTTTTGGACCCTCATCATGGCGACGGTGATCACGATGTTGGTTGGCTTTTATGTCCGCCCCTGACGGGGTATTTCCCCTGACGGGGCATTTCGCAAGGAGATCAGTCGATGAGCTTGTTTCATAACTTCCGCCAGCGCCGGGAACGGGCTGGCCTGGCCCTGGCCGTGGCGATCGCCACAGTAACGACCCATCCCGCCTGGGCTGCCCTGCCGACCGTGGACCAGCCGACCAGCGGCGGCAGCAACAGCAATTGGATGACTACGCTGCAGGGCTATGTCCGGGACGGCGCACAGATCGCCACCCTGGTGATCGGTTTCCTTGGCCTGGCCATCGTCGGGGCCGGCGCTATCAGCGCTTTCTTCAACTACCGGAAGGGAAAAGAAGAGCTGAGCGACGTGCTGACCAAATCCGGGGTGGGCGTCGCCATGGTGATGTTCGTCACCTTCCTGATGGGCATTGCCTCGGGGATCATCTGAAATCCCATGGATGGACGGCAGGGTGGACAACATGCGCGGGCGGAGCGGCTGAACGCCGAACCGCCCGTCTTCCGCGGCTGTACGGCTGGGGAGCTGGGGGCCCTGTTCGTCATTGCCGGGGCCATCTGGACCCCGGTCTCCGTGGCGATCGCCTACAGCGCCGGCTATCCGGTCATGGGGGCAGGCGCTGCCACGGGGCTCATCGCGGTCAGCGTTTTAGTGTCCGCAACCCTGTTTCAGCGGATCAAGCGCGGCCGGCCGGATGGCTTTTACCTGCTGCAGATTCATTTCTTCCTGGTCCGGCTGGGGTTGCGGCGTAATCCGTTCCAACGCAGGACCGGGAACTGGGATATCGGGAGAACCCGTTGATGGCGTTCGGTTACCACAAGGCCATGGACATCCAGCTCAGCCATATCAACACCTTGCGCGGCGTGATCGTGGCCCAGTTGCTGGTGATTGGCGCCCTTTGGTACGGCTGGGAAACCGCCCCACAGGACCTGACGGTGCATCTGCCCCCCGATATACGCGCCGGCAGCAGCTTCAAGGCCAGCGAGGTGCCGCCGGAGAGCGTCTATGCCTTCAGCCAGTACATCTTCCAGCAGCTCAACCGCTGGGAGGTGGATGGCCAGAAAGAGGCCGGGCAGCGTATCTATGCCTTGGCCCCTTACCTGACCCCCCAGTTCCGCGAGCAACTCAAGGCCGAGATGGATCTCAAGGGGCGGCGCGGGGAGATGGCTGGCCGGACCCGTGGCGTGACCGGCATTCCCGGCCATGAGTACAGCCCGGAGCGGGTGCGCATCGTCGGTCCCGGAGCATGGGAAGTCCGGCTTGACCTGGAGCTGATGGAGACGGTCGATGGCGTGGTGGTCAAGCGCACCCAGGCGGCCTATCCGCTGCGCGTCGTGCGCTATGACGTGGACCGCGAGCGCAATCCCTGGGGGTTGGCGCTGGATGGCTACAGCGGCGGTCCTTATCGCCTGGAGAAGGAGAAAACCAAATGAAGCGCGCGCTGGCCTTTGCATTCTGTGTAGCGCTGGTAGCGGGTCAGGCGGCGGCAGAATCCGCCCCTGAAGCGGCGGCGCGGCCGGTGGTGATCCCGGCGCCCCAGGACACCACCCCGATACCGATGCCCCCCGAGCGCATCATCTGGGACCGCACCCCGCTGGGGATTGCCTTGCCGATCGGGCAGGAGCGGCAGGTGACATTCCCGGCGCCGGTGGAGGTGGGGATGCCCGCAGGCCTCGCCGACACGGTACGCACCCAGGTGGTGGCCGGCACGGTCTACTGGGTGGCCAAGAGCGAGTTCACCCCCCAGCGCATCCAGGTCCGTGATACCGCCACCGGCCAGATCTATCTGGTGGACCTGTCGGCCCGGTCATCGGCCAGTACGGCCCCGGTCATCGTCACCCAGGCAGCCGCCCCGGCGCAGGTGGATGGCGGCGCTGGCGGGATGGCGTCCGCCGCCGGCACGGTCGCCGCCGGCGCGGTCACTGCGCCCAAGATGCCGACTCATGATTACGGCACCCTGACGCGCTTCGCGGCCCAGAGCCTCTATGCCCCCCGGCGCCTCGCGCCCACGCTGCCGGGGGTATTTCAAGCGCCGGTCGATGGACGCCCCATCGATCTGGTGCGCGGCGAGTCCATCCAGGCCACACCCTTGATTGCCTGGCGGTCGGGTAATCTGCACATCACGGCGGTGCGCCTGCGCAACATGGGCATGTCGCCCGTGATCCTGGATCCGCGCAGCCTGCGCGGGTTGTGGGTGGCCGCAACCTTCCAGCACGCGCGCCTGTTCCCCAAGGGGGATGAGGCCGACACCACGGCCGTCTATCTGATCTCGGCCAAGCCCTTCGAGCACGCCTTGCGGGGGGTCTACTGATGGCCGGCAACCGTCTCCTGCCTCTCCTGGCCCTGGCCATCCTGGCCATCCTGGTGCTCGTCGGGGTGCGCTCCTGCGGCGGCCCGGATGACAGTGCCGCGATGAAGGAAGTCCCCCAGGCCGCGGCGCCGGACGCCGATACACCGGCCGATACCATTCGCACCCTCACTGCCCGCCTGGGCGAGGTCAAGAGCGCTCTCGATGCCATGCGCACTGAGAACCAGGGCCTGCGCGACAAGCAGGCAGACCTGGAGCGGGATGTTCGGGCCTCCAAGGAGGGAGACCGGAGCGGTGACCGGATGAGTGCGCTCACCTCGCGCATCGAGGAGCTGAGCGCCCAGGTGCATGGCCTAGGTCAATCGAAACCCGGCGGATCGGGCGAGGTCCCGGTGGGATTCGGGTTGGACGGGGAGGGCAAGGAAGAGGTCATGTGGATCCGGCCCCTCGATCAGCCCGACGACAAGAAAACCGGCTTCGTGCCGGCCTCGGCCACCGTGGGCCAGACCGGCGGGGGCCTGCTGGGCGGCGGCAAGTCGGGTTTCCCGACGAACCACCTGGAGAAAGAGCCGCTGCAGCCTTACTACACCGTGCCGCGCAACGCGACGCTGATTGGTGGCACCGGCCTCACTGCACTGATTGGCCGCGTGCCGATCAAGGGCACGGTGCGTGACCCGGTGCCCTTCAAGGTGATCGTGGGCAAGGACAACCTGGCCGCCAACGGCTACGACATCCCCAACGTCGAGGGCATGATCTTTTCCGGCTTCGCGGTCGGCGACTGGACGCTCGCCTGCGTCCATGGCCGGGTGAACAGCGTCACTTATGTGTTCCAGGACGGGACCATTCGCACCATTTCGGCCGACCAGAACAATGCCAATAACGCCAATGGCGCACCTTCCGGCAACACCGCCGGGCAGGTCCCCATGACGGGCAATGCCGCGGCCGACATGCAGAACAGCCTGGGCTGGGTCTCCGATGACCTGGGCATACCCTGCGTGTCCGGCCAGCGCATCACCAACGCCCCGACCTACCTGGCCTCGCGCGTGGGGCTGACCGCAGCCGAGGCGGCCGCGGCGGCCGCAGCGGCCAGTCAGACCACCACCATCCTGACCGGCCTGGGTGGAACCAATTCGGCGGTGACCGGCGACAAGGGCAAGTTCGTCTGGGCGAGCGCCCTGCAGGGCGGCGTCAAGGAAACCGACGAGTGGCTGAAGGAACGCATGGAGAACAGCTATGACGCCATTTTCGCGCCTCCCGGCATGAAGCTGGCCGTCCACCTCGATCGTGAATTGAAGATCGACTATGACCCGCAAGGCAGGAGATTGAGTCATGTCACAGGCCAGAACGATCCGTTCCGCCAGCCTGATCTGGATTAGCCTGGCGGCCGCGCTGGGCCTGCAAGGCTGCATGGGCAGCAAGGATCGGATCTTTCCCAAGGAAACCCCGACCATGAAGCAGATCTATGATGGGCATTTCAAATCCATGGGGGCCAGCGACATGGAGCGGGCCCGGCTGGAGATGCATGGCCGCGAATACTGGGTGGTGGACGAGAAATCATCGGCCGCGAAGAACAAGGAAGGGGAGATTGTCCGCACTCAGCGCGTGCTGGCCGAGCCGCGTCCCATCGCCTCCGGTGATGCCGACCTGGAAGGCTACACCCGCACCGCCGAGAACGAGATCAGTGGCCGTTTCCCGCGCCTGCCCAATCCCACCCTGGTGATGTACGTCTATCCCCACCTGGGGCCGGGCGGCGCGCCCATCCCGGGCTACTCGACCACGCTGCCGATGTATGTCGGCGTCGAATACGCCATGCCCGGCGAATCCCCCAGCGGGGCCCGCCCATGAGCGCTGTGATCCAGCCAGGCCTGCGCGAGCAGGTCCTGGCCGACCCGCCGAACTGGGCATTGGAACCAATCCAGGCCTGGGATGACCTCCGGATCCGCGCCATGGGGCCATTCGTCACCCAGGACTACTGGACCGATCAGGGATCCGTCAACGTGTTCCGGGTCGTCGGGACCGAGCATGTCGATTATCAGGGCAGGGCCTGGCTGGACTTCCTGGAGACCGGGAACCCTATGGATCCGGATCGAAACAACCGTATGGATCGAAATCTGGCCCTGCACGCCAGCCATCCCGATTACTACCTGCAAACCCAGCGCAAAGTCCCCGGGATGTATTACCGCTCCTTGGACGGCCTGTCCTGGTATGTCGGCGCGGATGGCAACCACCGCACCTGCATTGCCCGGTTCTACTTCTGTGCCCTGGGTTTGACCACCCTGCACGGCGTCACCCTGAACCACACCGTGGTGGATGAGGAGTTGTTCGATCTCTTTCAGCGCTTAATGGATGTGCGCCTGGAGCGGCGCATGGATAATCACCTGCAGGTCTACCGCCAAGCGCTTCGGCGCGAGGACACCGCCGGCTGGAAGCTCGACCATTACAAGGTCAGGCTGGATTACATGACGCCTGAAGGGTGCCATGTGCTGCTCGATGCGGCAGGGGGATATGAACTGCTGCGGGATCTCACGGCGCCGCCTCGCCGCCGCTGGTGGGGCATCGCGCGATGAAAGATCTACTCCTGTCCCTGTTCGGGTTCGGGGCGCAGCAAGCGCAGGACTCTGCCCCCTGGGAAATCGGCCGACCTACCCGAGAAGGCCAGCGCCGGCGCAAATCCGACCGCTACAAGCCGATCACCCGGCGCGAAGTGATGGCGCTCTACGAGCGCCCCGATTCGTTCACCGACCTGCTGCCCTGGGTCGAGTACGATCCGGGCAGCCAATGCTTCCTGCTGGACGATGGACGCAGCGTGGGCGCCCTGTTCGAGATTTTCCCCATCAGCAGCGAGGCGCGACCGGACTAGTCCATGCAGTTGCTCCACCAGCGCCTGCAACACATCATCACCGATGCCATCCCCGAGGAGGATCCACCCTGGGTGCTACAGCTCTATGTCCAGGACGAGTTGTCGCTCGATGGCCTCGCCGGAGACCTCAAGGCCTACCACCAGGCGAACGTGACGGCCAACCCGTTCACGAGCCATTACCAGGACCTGATGAGCGCCCACCTGCGGGACATTTGCCAGCCAGGCGGCCTGTTCAAGGATGATCTATCGGATATTGCCTGGAAGGGGCAGCGCCGCCGCGTCCGTGCCGCGCTCTATCGGCGCCTGCCGCCGGGCTATGCGCCGCGCATCAGCAGCCAGACGCCGGTGGATGAGCTGCGCGATGTCGCCCAGCGCTTCATGACCACGGCCCGCGGGGCAGGCCTGGGGATCGTCCGCACCGGCGGCTGCGAACTCTATGAGTGGCTCGTTCCCTGGTTCAATCCCAATCCGAAGATGGGAGACAGTCCGCGCGATCTGCTGCGCATCGCGCCCTACCCGGATGATGAGCGCGGGGAGCAGTTGCGGCTGCGGCCCTTCGGGCGCGACTTTGCGGCCCTGTTCACGTTTTCCTATCCGGTCTCGGATTACCCGACACGCACCTGGCGCTTCGACGATCAACCGCACCTGGCCATCACCATCGATGGCCTGCGCGCCAATCCCGACATCGGGCACATCACGGCGGAGCGTACTGAGAACGATCGCATCTATGCGCCGTTCGATCATTTGCCGGAGGGGACGATCATGGCCATCACCATCGTGATCAAGCCCCAGGACCAGGTGTCCAACCAGGTCCAACGCATCAAGGGCGCCAGCGGATTCGGGGAGGCCGGTGCCAACATGGCCAAATCCGACGCCCAGGAGGCCGAGCGCCTCATGCAATCCGGGCTGAAGCTCTATCCGACCATCATCACCTGCTACATCAAAGGCAAGGACGATCAGGAGCTGAACCAGCGCGAGCACGAGCTATTGACCCAGCTTGGCAATCACGGCATGGCGCCTATATCGCGGGAAGCGGACTTGCTGGCCCTGGACAGCTACAACCGGCAACTCCCGATGGCCTACGATCCGGCCCTGGATCGCCGCGCGCGCCGGACCCGGCTGGTGTGGTCCGACCACCTGGCGGCCCTGGCGCCCTTCCATGGCCGCTCACGGGGCACCGCACATCCCGGCCTGGTGTTCTTCAACCGGGGCGGGGAGCCGGTCACGGCCGATCCCCTGCACAAGGCCGATCGCAAGAAGAACGCCCACATGGTGATCCTGGGGCCGACCGGGGCAGGCAAGAGCGCCATGCTCTGCTATCTGGTCATGCAGCAGCTGGCGGCCCATCGCCCGCGCATCTTCCTGATCGAGGCCGGCAATTCGTTTGGATTGCTGGGACAGTACCTCCAGGCCCATGGGATCAGCGTCAACCAGGTCACTATCCAGCCCGGCGCCGGCGTCAGCCTGCCGCCGTTCTCGGATGCCATGAAGCTGCTGACGAACAAGTTCGTCAGTACCGACCCGGATGAGGACGGCGAGGAGGAGGAGGACGAGCGCCGTGACCTCATGGGGGAGATGGAGCTGATCGCCACCCTCATGATCACCGGCGGAGAGGAGAAGGAGCGGGCCCGGCTGATGCGCGCCGACCGCAACCTGATCCGCCAGGCCATCCTGGGGGCGGCCCGGCACGCACGCGAGACCGGCACCGAACAGGTCCTCACCGAGGACGTGGTGGCCGCCTTCCGGCGCATGGCCCGATCCGGCGAGATGGATGCCGATCGCGCCAAACGCGCCGCCGAAATGGGCGAATCGCTCGAGCTGTTCACCACCGGCTTCGATGGCGAAATCTTCAATCGGCCCGGCAGCCCCTGGCCCGAGGCCGATGTCACCATCCTCGACATGGGCGTTCTGGCCCGCGAAGGCTATGCCGCTCAGTTGGCCGTGGCCTACACCTCCATCATGCAGCACATCAATGACCTGGTGGAGCGGGAGCAGCATCACGCCCGCCAGAACATCGTCATCAC
>PKCW01000267.1 GCA_002862965.1 Pseudomonadota bacterium | reverse complement strand
GTCTACGCCGGCATCGAGTACGCCTCCGGTACGCCGGAGAACAAGAAACTCGCGCAGTTCCTGCGCCAGGAGATGGGCGCGGAGTTCTTCGAGGATGCCGGTCTCGGCGTCAAGCCCATCAGCCCCTTCGGCAGCAAGCGCCTCGTGCGTCAGGCGATCCAGTACGCGATCGACCACGGTCGCGAGAGCGTGACCCTGGTGCACAAGGGCAACATCATGAAATACACCGAAGGTGCGTTTCGTGGCTGGGGCTATCAGGTGGCGCGCGAAGAGTTCGGCGATCGCACCATCACCGAAACCGAGGTCTTCGAGGAACACGGCGGCAAGGTGCCCGAGGGCAAGATCGTCATCAAGGACCGTATCGCCGACATCATCTTCCAGCTCATGCTGTTGCGCCCGCAGGAATTCGACGTCCTGGCCACGATGAATCTCAACGGCGACTATCTGTCCGATGCCATCGCGGCCCAGGTCGGCGGGGTCGGCATCGCGCCCGGCGCCAACATCGGCGACGGCGTGGCGGTGTTCGAGGCCACGCACGGCACCGCGCCGAAATACGCCAACCAGGACAAGGTCAATCCGGGTTCGCTGCTGTTCAGCGGCGTCGACATGCTGGACTACATCGGCTGGACCGAAGCCGGCGATGTGATCCGCGAGGCGTTCCAGGACGCGGTTCAGGACAAGGTCGTTACCTACGATTTCGCGCGCCAGATGGAAGGCGCCCGCGAAGTCGGCACCAGCGCTTTTGCCGACGAGATCATCAGCCGCATCCGCGCCGGTATCGACGTCAATGCGCGCGCGGAAGCGCGGCGCCGGTGGCGGCTGGAGGAGCGGCAACGGCGCGAAAGCCAGCGCATCAGCGCGCCCATGGAGGCCATGCTGGAGTCCGGGCGCAAGCCGACCGCCATCGGCCACATCATGACGCGCAAGCTGGTGACGGTCGGCCACGATGCCACCATCGACGAGGCCGTGCGCGTCATGCGGGAATATGGCGTCAGCTCGCTCATCGTCGAACCGCATGACGGTCTCGGCTGGGGCATCCTGACCCGGCGCGACGTCATGGGCCGCGTAGCGCAGGCGGGACTCAATTCTGCCGAGGTGACGGTCGCCGAAATGGCGACCACGCCGGTCATCACCGTGCCGATGACCGAGCCGATCAGCGCCTGCATCGACCGCATGCTGAAGAACCGCATCCGGCGCCTGCTGGTGGAAGAAAACGGCCGGATCATCGGCATCGCGACCGAAACCGATCTGGTCAATGCCGTCGAGCTGTTCAACTGGATCCGGGCCGAGTAGTCCCGGTTCGCTGTCACGGGGTCCCCCAGGGGCCCAGGATCCCGCCGGTCCACCATCGCGTGGGCCGGTTTTTTTTGCTGCTAGGCGCCGGCGCCGCCCTGCGCGCCGGGCAGGCACGCGGCAATCAGCGCAGCCGACCAGGGGTCGTGGCCGGCGCCGATTTCGCCCGCCGCGAGTTCGCCGATGACGGTCTGGGCCATGAGCTTGCCCAGTTCCACGCCCCATTGATCGAAGGAGTTGATGCCCCAGACGGCGCCTTGGGTGAAGATGCGGTGCTCATAGAGGGCGATGAGGCTGCCGAGCGCCTCGGGGGTGAGCGCATCGAGCAGAATCGTGGTGCTGGGCTGATTGCCGGGAAACACGTTGTGCGGCGTCAAAGCCTCAACGCGGGCCGCGTCCAGTCCGCGCGCGGTGAGGGCGGCGCGCGTCTCCGCTTCAGTACGGCCGCGCATCAGCGCCTCGCTCTGCGCCAGCAGGTTGGCCAGCAAGGCGCGGTGGTGATCGGCGTACGGGTGATGGGGCCGGATGCAGCCGATGAAATCGGCGGGAATGAGGTGCGTGCCCTGATGCATGAGCTGGAAAAACGCATGCTGGCCATTGGTGCCGGGCGCGCCCCAGACGATGGGTCCGGTGGCCCAGGCCGCGGGTTGCCCGTCGCGGGTCACGCGCTTGCCGTTGCTTTCCATGTCGGCCTGCTGCAGGTAGGCGGGCAGGCTGCGCAGTCGATCGTCGTAGGGCAGGACGGCGTGGCTGGGCGCGCCCAGGAAATCCGCGTACCAGACGCCCAGGAGACCGAGCCGCAGCGGCAGGTTGTCCGGCATGGGCGTGTCGCGGAAATGGATGTCCATCGTCCGTGCGCCGGTGAGCAGCGCTTCGAAGCGGTCCATGCCGACGGCGATGGCGATGGCGAGACCCGTGGCGGACCAGAGCGAATAGCGGCCGCCGACCCAGTCCCAGATGGGAAAGCGGTTCGCCTCGGGGATGCCGAACGCGGACAGCGCGGCCTGATTGGCCGAAACGGCGAGGAAATGCCGCGCCATGATCGCCTCGGCCGGTAGGCCCGATTGCAGCAACCAGGCCTTGGCGGTGTCTGCATTGGCCTTGGTTTCGAGGGTGCCGAAGCTCTTGGAGTTGACGATGAAGAGCGTATGGCGTGGATCGAGTGGCGTCAGCACACGGCTGATCTGCGCGCCGTCGATGTTGGACACGAAATGCACGCGTGGGGCGCCAGCCGCATAGGGCGCGAGCGCTTCGCAGATCATGTAGGGCCCCAGATCCGAGCCGCCGATGCCGATGTTTACGACATCGGTCACGGGCGCCCCGGCCGCGCCCCGCCAGGCGCCGGCGCGAAGCGCGTCGCAGAGTGCGCGCATGCGTTCCCGGGTCGCCAGGATCTCCGGCATGACGTCCACGCCGTCCAACCGGAACACGCTGCTCGCATCGCCGCGCAAGGCCATGTGCAGAACGGCCCGCTGCTCGGTGGTGTTGATCCGCTCGCCGGCGAACAGCCGGGCGATCTGCGCGGGTAGCGCGACTTCTTCGGCCAATGCGAAAAGCAGGGCGAAGGTCTCCTCGCTGGCGCGATGCTTGGCGTAGTCGACCTGCACGGCACCAACCCGGCCGCGCCAGCGCGCGCCGCGACCAGGGTCTTCGACGCACAGCTCGCGCAGGTGACGCCCCTGCAGATCGCGGGCATGACGCTCGAGCGCTTTCCAGGCGGGCAGTTGGTCGACGGCAGTCACGGCACGCTCCTTCGGCAGACGGTATAGCCAAGCTTGCAGCTTACACAGCTTGTGCAGGCGCACAAAGCAAAAGCCCCCGCATCCGGGCGGGATGCGGGGGCTTTCAAGAAACCGACACAGCGGCCGATCAAGCGGTGGCGAGTTGCACCGGGATCGTGTTGCGGGTGTGAGTCACGAAGTTCTGGGCGTCCAGATAGACGAGCTTGGGCTTGAAGCGTGCCGCTTCGGCTGCGTCCAGACCGACATACGCGCAGATGATGATGCAGTCGCCCACGTTGGCCTTGTGCGCGGCGGCTCCGTTGACCGAAATGATGCGCGAGTCTTCCTCGGCACGGATGGCGTAGGTGGTGAAGCGCTCGCCATTGGTGACGTTGTAGATCTGGATCTGTTCGTAATCCAGGATGCCGGCAGCGTCCAGCAAACGGCCGTCGATGGCGCAGGAACCTTCATACTCGAGCTCGGCGTGGGTCACGCGCGCCCGGTGGAGTTTGGCTTTGAGCAAGGTCAAGTGCATATCACCCATCTCGGCAGTGATGTGGATGGAACGATCCAGGGCCCTTGAGCGCAGCCTCCATCCCTGGCGGCCCGTCCCCAAAGTGCATCAAACGCAGCTATTGATCTCGGTCCAAACACCGAATGGTCGGCGTTTCGGTGCTCCGCACCCCCGCAGGGGCAGGATTCATCATTCTGAGATCTTCACCTCAATATTGTCAATAAGTCTCGTTGATCCCAGCCGCGCCGCCACCAGCAGGACCAGGCGCGATTCGTCGCCCTGCGGCGTTTGCAAATCGTCCGGCCGCACGAAGCGGACATACTCGACGCCGAACCCGGCGGCGGCCAGGCGTGCGGTTGCGTCCGCCTCGATCGCGGCATGGTCACGCGCGCCGGCCCTCAGGGCAGCAGCGCTATCGGACAGCGCGGCATGGATCAGCGGCGCCCGGGCGCGCTGCTCAGGATCCAGATACTGGTTGCGCGAGCTGAGCGCCAGGCCGTCGGCCTCGCGTCGGGTGGGCACGCCGACGATGTCGATCGGCATGGCCAGTTCGTGCACCAGCGCGCGGATCACGGCGAGCTGTTGGTAATCCTTCTGACCGAACACGGCGACATCCGGCTGCACCAGATTGAACAGCTTGGTCACGACCGTGGCCACGCCGCCGAAATGCCCGGGGCGGGAGGCACCGCACAGATCCGCGGTCAGCGGCCCGCCCACCTCGACGCGTACCGCGCCGGGAACGCCGCCGGGGTACATGACGGCCACCGTCGGCAGGAAGGCGAGGTCGACGCCCCGCTCGGCCAGTGCCGCGCAATCGGCCTCCGGGGTGCGCGGGTAGACGGCGAAATCCTCGCCGGGGCCGAACTGGGTCGGATTGACGAACACGCTCGCCACCACCCGGTCGGCCCGCTCCCGGGCGCAGTCGACCAGTGTCAGATGGCCGGCGTGCAGGTTCCCCATGGTGGGCACCAGGGCGATGCGCTCGCCGGCCCGGCGCCAGTGCCCCATCCGTTCACGCAGGGCCTCGGCGGTTTCGATGCGTTCCATGGCGGCCGGCCTCAGAAGCTGTGTTCGGCGGCGGGGAACTCGCCTTGTTTCACCGCTCGGGCATAGGCGTGCAGGGCGTCCGCGATGCTGCCCCGGCCGGCGAGGAAGTCCTTCGAGAAACGTGGCCGTTTGCCGAGCGAGATGCCGAGGATGTCGTAGAGGACCAGCACCTGGCCATCCACCGCCGCGCCGGCGCCGATGCCGATCACCGGCACCGGCACGCTGGCGGTGATCTCGGCCGCCAGGGTGGTCGGCACGCATTCGAGCAGCAGCATGTCAGCGCCGGCGGCGACCAGGGCGACCGCCTCCTCGCGCATGGCGGCGGCCGCTGCGGCGCTGCGCCCCTGCACCTTGTAGCCGCCCAGTTTGTGGACGAACTGCGGTTGCAGGCCGATGTGGGCACAGACCGGCACGCCGCGCGCCGTCAGATGCGCCACCAGTTCCCGCTGCAAGGCGCCGCCTTCGAGCTTGATCATGCGGGCGCCGGCTTCCTGCATCAGCCGGACCGCACTGTGCATCGCCTGCTCGGGCGTGTTGCACGTCCCGAAGGGCAGGTCGGCCACCAGAAATCCGCGGCGCAATCCGCGCGCAACGGCTCGGGTGTGATGAAGCATGGTCTCCAGGGTCACCGGGAGGGTGCTGTCATGACCTTCGATCACCATCCCCAGCGAGTCACCCACCAGCACCCACTCCACGCCCGCCGCATCCATCTGCGCGGCGAAACTGGCGTCATAGGCGGTGAGCGAGACGATCTTCTCGCCCGCCGCCTTCATGCGCCGCAGGGTATCGAGGGTGACGGGAGGAGCGGAGGCATGATCACCGCTGTACATCAGGCATACGGTCTCGGCGAGTGAAGAGGGGACAACTTTACCGCAGGCGGCCACCCGGCATCCATGGCAGCGGGGCGCGTCGACGCCATGCAGCCGCGCGGGCAGGCGGGATCAAGCCGGCTCGGGGTCGACCGGACGGGTGGGTTCACGGGCTGCGGGACCGCGCGCGTCGACGGCCTTGCCTGCCGCGCGGCAGCGACTGCAGTGACCCAGAATTTCGACTGCCTGGGTCACGAGTTCGAATCCCATCCGATCCGCTTCGACGCCGATGAGGCGGATGGGGCTGGGGGCATCGAGTTCCAGGACGGCGCCGCAGGCCCGGCAGATGAGGAACATCCCGGCATGCGGTCGGCCATGGGCCCCGCAGCCGACAAAGGCGTTGACGGTGTCGAGACGATGGATGAAACCGGCCTGGAGGAGGAAATCGAGCGCGCGATAGACGGTCGGCGGTCCGGTCCGGAGGCCGCGATCCCGCAGGGCATCGATCAGATCATAGGCCTTGACCGGCTGATGATCCTGCCAGATGAGTTCCAGCACCTGACGCCGGATGGGGGTCAGGCGCAGCCCTTGCTGCCGGCAGGCACGTTCGGCTTCGGCCAGCGCCTGTCCCACGCAATGACGATGATCGTGTCGGGCGCCGGCCGGGGCGCCGAGAATGCGTGCGGCGGACATGGCATCAGCTCCCGGAAGGTATGACGCGGCGTTGCAGGGTGGTGGCGATCAGGGCAAGCCCGTAGACGAGTGCACAGACCAGAATGATGGTGGGGCCGGCGGGCCAGTCGGGCGCATAGGACAGGGCCAGGCCGGCCGTGGTGCAGGTGATCGCGATGACCGTGGCACCCAGCGTCAGCGCTGCGATGGACCGGGCGAACAGGCTGGAGGCCGCGGCCGGCAAGGTGATCAGGGCCATCACCAGGATCAGGCCCGCGACCCGGATCAGCAACACCACGGTCAGTGCGACCAGCGTCAGGAGGATCAGATAGACGAGCGCCACCGGCACCCCCCGCGAGCGGGCAAAGTCCTCATCCAGGCTGATCGCCAGGAAATGACGATGCAGCAGACCCACCACCCCGAGAACGAGGAGGTCGATCAGCAGCATGAACAGCAGATCCTTGCCGCTGACCAGGAGGATGTTGCCGAACAGATAACTCATGAGGTCGGCGCCCGCGCCGGGTGTGCCATGGATGAACAACAGGCCCACGGCCATGCCGATCGACCACAGCGCGCCGGTGAGGACGTCCTCCTGGGTCTCCCAGTACAGATGGATGAGGCCGATCAGCAGCGCGACCACCAGCGCCGCCAGTGCCGCGCCCAGCAACGGCGAGGCGCCCAGAAAGAAGGCGATGCCCATGCCGCCGAGGACCGCATGGGCGATGCCGCCGGCCAGATGGCTCATGCGCCGGATCAGCACCCACGGTCCGATGAGGCCACAGCCCAGGCTGGCGAGCACACCCGCGACCAGCGCCCGCTGCAGGAAGGGCTGGCCGAGCAGGGCGTCGACGAAGGCGCTCATCCGGCGGCTTCTCGTCGCGCAGCCGCGGCGGCATGCAGCTCCGGATGGCGGCTGTAGGCCCACTGCAGCGCCGCGGCGTCCAGGGCATCGGCCGCAAGCACGCGCAGCGTGCCGTTGAGCAGCGCAATGCGATCGGCATGTCGGGCCAGCAACGCGGGATCATGCGACACGACCACCACCGTCCGCGCCGGCGTCATGCGGCGCAGCAGGGCCCAGATCCGGCTCTCCGCTGCCGGATCGATATGCGCCGTGGGCTCATCCAGAAGCAACACCGCAGGATCGGCGACCAGGGCGCGCGCCAGCAGGGCGCGCTGCAGTTCGCCGCCGGACAACTCGCGCAGCAGGCGGGGCGCCAGTTCGGCAAGCTCGGTCTGGGCCAGCGCGGCCGCGGCGCGGGTGCGCTCGATCGCGCGGCTGCGCCCCAACGGCCGCCAGCCCTGCAGGCATCCCAGTTGCGCCAGCGCAGACACGGTGATCGGCATGTGCCGGACGTGCGGGGCGTGCTGCGGCATGTACCCGACGCGATGGCGCATCTCCCGCACCGGACGGCCCAGAATCTCGATCGTGCCGGCATCGGGGCGAAGTACGCCCGCCATCAACTGGATCAGGCTGCTCTTGCCGGCGCCGTTCGGTCCCAGGATGCCCAGAAATTCGCCGGGCGCGATGCCGAGGTCGATGCCATTCAGGACCGGCGGCTGGCCGGCATGGGCGAACCGCAGGTTGCGAATGCGCACCGCCGCGGTCATGGCGCGACGGACGCCGTGGCCAGCGCGCGCGCGAGGATGCGCACATTGCCGAAGTAGTCCGCCGCCAACGGATCGGCCACGACCACGGGGATGCCCAATTCGCCGGCCACCTGCCGGGCCAGGCGATCGCCATGGCCGGGCTGCAGGAACAGGGCGCCGGCGCGTTCCTTGCGGGCCAAGGCCATGATCCGCTGCAACTGCAGCGCGCCCGGTTCACGGCCGCCGACCTCGAGCGGAACCTGAACCAAGCCATGGTGGTCGGCCAGATAGCCCCAGCCCGGGTGGAAGACCAGCAGCGCGCGTCCGCGCTGCGGGGCGAGGAGCGGTGTGATCTCGGCTTCCAGCGCCTCCAGATCGCGGCGCAGCCGCCGGCTGGCCGTTTCATAGGAGGGCTGCCCCGCCGGGTCGAGCGCTGTCAGCTGGTCCCGGATCGCATCGACCAGTCGCAAGGCGCCGGCCGGGTCCGTCCACACGTGAGGATCGGCCGGCCGATCGGCGTCGCCGCGGGTCGGCCCGGGATCGTCGAGGGGACGGATGGGCACCGCCCGGCGCAGATCCATGACCATCAGCCCGGGATGGATGGCCTGCAGGCGGGGCAACCAGGCGGACTCGAAGGGCAGTCCCGCCAGAATGTAGAGCCGTGCATCGGCCAGCGCAGCGATTTGCCGCCCTGAAGGCTCGAAGGCGTGGGGATCACCGCTGCCCTGCAGGATGAGCGTCTCGACGCGTTCGCCCCCGATGCGCTGCACGAAGGTCTGCAACACGGGGACGCCGACCGCAACGCGCAGCGCAGGCGCCGCAAGGACGGCCGGATGGCAGGCCAGCAGGCACAGCAGCAAGAGAGCCCGGCGTTTCACGGTCTTGGCCTGTCTGGGCGAAATGAGGGCATTCATCGCCGTAATGGTATAACGTTTCAGTTCGGCTGCGCTGAACCAGCGGGCGACGGACGAGGCATGGAATGATGCGAGCATTGGAACGCGGCGTGCTGCACGCCCTTGTCGCGCTGGTGCGGTTGTACCGGGTGGCGGCGTCGCCCTATCTGGCGCCCCGCTGCCGCTACACCCCCACCTGCTCTGCTTACGCCCTCGAGGCATTGCGGCATCACGGGCCATGGCGCGGGAGCGGCTATGCCGTGCGGCGCTTGATGCGCTGTCATCCGTGGGGTGGATGGGGTTTCGACCCGGTGCCGCCAGCGAAGGCCGCGACGACGCGGGAGACGGCGGGATGCGACGCGGATCGTCGCCGTCATTGAATCATGTGGTCGGGGTGACAGGATTCGAACCTACGACCTCTGCTTCCCGAAAGCAGCGCTCTACCAAGCTGAGCTACACCCCGAATTTGCCGCTACCTGCAGCTAGCGATCACGCTGAACCGCGAAGCGGGCCAGCGCTGCAAGCGATGCGCGAAATGGCGATTCATCCAGCGCCGACAGCGCATCGATGGCCTGCTCGCTTTCATGAGCTGCAAGCCGTGCAGTGTATTCGATGGCGCCCGTCGATTCAATCGCGGCGAGAATGTCGGGCAGGCGCTCGAGACTGCCCTTGCGGATTGCATGACGGATACATTCGGCCTGTTCTGGCGGAGCCTCGCGCATGGCGTGGATGAGCGGCAGCGTGGCTTTGCCGTCGGCGAGGTCGTCTCCCAGGTTTTTCCCGATGGCATCGACCGAGCCGGCGAAATCGAGCGCGTCATCGATGAGCTGAAAGGCATTGCCAAGGTGCACGCCGAAGCGCGCCAGCGCGCGTTCACGGGCCTTGGGCGCATGGGCGATCAGCGCGCCCGCCTGGGCGCTGGCCTCGAACAGGCGCGCGGTCTTGTTGCGGATGACGTCGAAGTACTGCTGTTCCGTAAGGCCTGGATTGTGGCGGTTGCTGAGCTGGACCACCTCGCCTTCGGCGATGTCGTTGGCCGCGGTGGACAGCACGGCCACGATGTCGATTCGCTCGCTCTCCACGATCATCTGCGTGGCACGTGAATACATGAAGTCGCCGACCAGCACGCTGGCTTCGTTGCCCCAGACCTGATTGGCGGTCGGGCGGCCGCGACGGAGCCGCGAGCGGTCGACGACGTCATCGTGCAGCAGCGTGGCCGTGTGCACGGCTTCGACGGCCGCCGCGAGCCGCAGATGCTCGTCGCCGTCATAGCCGCAAGCGCGCGCCGCCAGCAGCAGGACGGCGGGCCGCAGGCGCTTGCCGCCGCCGCCGACGATATGCTGGTTGATTTCGCCGACCAGGGGGACGATCGAGCCTGTGCTGCGCCTGAGCACGGCGTCCATGCGCTGCATGTCGTGCCCGATCGGCCCCAGGATATCCGTCATCTCGAGATTGTGCATGGATGCGTTCCGTCTTGTGCCTGACGTCTGAGGCTGGCGGGTGGGGGTCTTGCGGATCGTGGCCGGATGCCAGGCCCCGCCCGCGGCCACTGTCAACGGACGTGCTGTTTGACCTGTTCTCGAGGCGGGGTTAGACTTTCCAACCTTTGTGACTCGGGCCTTGCAGGCTCCTGCGGAGACGGTCAGTAATGTACGCGGTGATCCATACCGGTGGCAAGCAATATCGGGTGCAGCAGGGCGAAGTCCTGCGCGTTGAAAAACTGTGCGCGGAGGCGGGCAGCCAGATCGAATTCGATCGGGTGTTGCTGATCGGCGAAGGCGAGAATCTCGCCGTCGGTCGCCCCTTCGTCGAAGGCGGCAAGGTGACGGCGACGGTGCGCAGTCACGGCAAGGGCGACAAGGTCGAAATCGTCAAGTTCCGCCGCCGCAAGCACTACATGCGCCGCAAGGGGCATCGGCAATCCTTCACGGAAGTCGAGATCACCGCCATCCAAGGCGCGTGAGCGATCTGGCTTCCGGTATTCGGGTCAAGCGAGCAGGTATCGATCCATGGCACACAAGAAAGCAGGCGGTAGCACCCGCAACGGTCGCGATTCGCATTCCAAGCGTCTCGGTGTGAAGCATTTCGGCGGTGAACAGGTCATCGCGGGCCACATCCTGGTGCGCCAGCGTGGCACCAAGTTTCATCCCGGCGTGAACGTCGGCTGCGGCAAGGACCATACGCTCTTCGCCAAGGCCGATGGCCGCGTGGTGTTCGAAGTCAAGGGGCCCCATAGTCGCAAGTTCGTCAGCATCCTCGCGGACTGATCACTTCGTTCCCCGTTCCTCTTCGAGCGGCCCCGCGTGACATGGCGCGGGGCCGTTTTGCTTTCTGGATGGGTCCAGCCCATGCGATTCGTCGACGAAGCCATCATCACGGTTCAGGCCGGTAACGGCGGCAACGGTTGCGTCAGCTTCCGGCGCGAGAAATTCATCCCGCTCGGCGGTCCCGACGGCGGTGATGGCGGCGACGGCGGCAGCGTCTATCTCGAGGCCGACGGCAACACCAATACCCTGGCGGACTTTCGCGTGCAGCGCACCTTTCGCGCCGAGCACGGCGCGAGCGGTGGCGGCAGCCAGTGCACCGGACGCAGTGGCGAAGACTGCGTCGTCCCCGTGCCGGCGGGAACCCTGATCTATGAGGCGGATACGGACGAGTTGCTGGGCGACCTGGTGACGCCGGGCCAACGGCTCAAGGTCGCGCAGGGCGGCTTCCATGGTCTTGGCAACCTGCGTTTCAAGAGCAGCATCAACCGCTCGCCGCGCCAGTCCACCGAGGGCAGCCCGGGCGAAATGCGCCGCCTTCGGCTGGAGCTCAAGCTCCTGGCGGACGTCGGCTTGCTGGGGCTGCCGAATGCCGGCAAATCCACGCTGCTCCGGGCCGTTTCGGCGGCGCGGCCCAAGGTCGCCGACTATCCCTTCACGACCTTGCATCCGCACCTGGGTGTCGTCAGTCTGGGCCTGAACCGCAGCTTCGTGATGGCGGACATTCCGGGACTCATCGAGGGCGCGGCCGAGGGCGCCGGTCTGGGGTTGCGGTTTCTGCGTCATCTGCAGCGGACGCGGCTGCTGTTGCAGGTCGTCGATGTCGACCCTGCCGCAGCCGAGGAGGACGTGGTGCGCGGCGTCAGGACGCTGGACGCCGAACTGGCCGGGTACAGCGAGGAACTCGCCGGGCGGGAGCGCTGGCTGGTGTTCAACAAGGCCGACCTGCTGCCGGAGCCGGATCGTGTCGCGCGGGTTGCTGCGCTGACCCGGGCGCTGGGCTGGTCGGGACCGGTATTCGTCGTCTCGGGGGCGACCGGCTGCGGTGTCGGGGCTTTGTGTGACGCCTTGTTCCAGCGCCTGCAGGCGCTCAAAGGTGAGTCGACGGACCCGGAAAGTCCGCCGGCGCCGGTGCCCTATGATCCGACCCGGAGTTGAGTCGAATGCGGCGCAGGCGCTGCGGGAGTCTCCGCCCGTGACGGGGATGAGCGCGCCCGAGCCTGCAGGCGCCGGATGGCAGCGTTGGGGAGTCGGTCGATGAAGGATCGCGTGGGGCTGGGGCAGAGTCGGCGTTGGGTGGTCAAGGTCGGCAGCGCTCTGGTGACCGACAATGGGCGGGGGCTGGATGAGTCGGCGCTGGCCGGTTGGGCGGCCCAGATCGCGGCGCTACACGGGCAGGGCAGGCAGGTCTGTCTGGTGTCCTCGGGCGCCGTGGCCGCCGGCATGCAGC
>PKCW01000177.1 GCA_002862965.1 Pseudomonadota bacterium | reverse complement strand
GGCGCTGGCGCTGCTGCGTCTGCCCGGTGTCGGTCCGATCACCTTCGGGCGACTGGTCGCACACTTCGGCAGCTGTGTGCAGGTGCTGGCGGCTGGCGATGCCGGCTGGACCGACGCCGGTGTTCCGGCGGCCTTGCGGGCCCAACTGCGTTGCCCGAACTGGCCGTTGGTCGAATCCGATCTGCGCTGGCTTGAACGACCCCGGCACCACCTGCTTTGCCTGGGCCATCCGGCCTATCCGGAACGGCTCGCCGTCCTGCCGGGGGCGCCGCCCCTGCTCTTCGTCAAGGGCGACCCGGAAGTGCTCGGCCAGCCCGCGCTGGCCATCGTCGGCAGCCGCAATCCCAGTGGCAACGGGCGTCGCATGGCCGCCGACTTCGCCGGCGATCTGGTTCGCTACGGACTCATCGTCACCAGCGGTCTGGCCGTGGGCATCGATGCCGCCGCGCACGGAGGCGCACTGGCGGCCGGCGGCCTGTCGGTGGCGGTATGTGGCACCGGCCTGGACACGGTCTATCCGCGCAGTCATGCCCGGCTCGCCGAAGAACTGGCCGCCGAGGGTGCCCTGGTCAGCGAGTGGCCCCCGGGCACGCCTGCCCTGCCGGCTCATTTTCCGCGGCGCAACCGCATCATCAGCGGACTGACGCTGGGGACGCTGGTGGTCGAAGCGGCCCTGCGCAGCGGGTCTCTGATCACCGCGAGGCTCGCAGCCGAACAGGGCCGCGATGTCTTCGCCATTCCCGGCAGCATCGACAACCCGCTGGCGCGCGGCTGTCACGCGCTGATTCGGCAAGGCGCCAAACTGGTCGAATCCGCCGCCGACATTCTCGAAGAACTCCCCGCTCAGATCGCACGACCGCAGTCTGATCAGGCCACTCAGGTGCAGCCGGGCCCGGCACCCCACCCCGATCCCGGGATGCAGACGCTGCTAGACGCGCTGGGACATGCGCCGGCCAGCCTGGATGAGCTGGTGGAACGGGCCGGATTGACGCCGCAAACGCTTTCCTCCATGCTCCTGACCATGGAATTGCAGGGACTTGTGGAGGTCCTGCCAGGCGGTCGCTACGGACGGCTGCGCGGATGACGGGGAGAGTTGATGAAAGAAAGCATGCTCGATGTGCTGATTTACTTGTTCGATCACTACATGGACGAGGAAGCAGATCTGGATGCCGACCGGGACGATCTGACGGAAGAGTTGGAAGCCGCCGGCTTCCGTGACGGGGAAATTCACAAAGCCTTCGAGTGGCTCGACGCCTTGGCCGCCCATCGGGACAGCGATGCCTGCGCCCCGGTCGGCCAGGAATTATCGGTGCGGGTGTTTTCCGAGCCGGAAATGGAACGTCTGGACACCGAGATGCGCGGCCTGCTGCTCTATCTGGGCCAGAACGGCATCCTCACGCCCCTGCATCGCGAAATCGTCATCGAACGCATCATGGCGCTGGATGAGGACGACATCGATCTGGAACAGGTCAAGTGGGTCGTGCTGATGGTGTTGTTCAACATGCCGGGGCAGGAAGGCCCCTACGCCTGGATGGAGGATTTCATGTTCGAGGAGCAGGTCGGCCTGTTCCACTGATACGCGGCACCGCCTGCGCCTGCCCCGGGGGGTGGTTGCCGGCCGCCAGCCGGAATCTCAGCCACCCCAGAATGCGTGCCCATGAGTCACTATCTCCTCATCGTCGAATCACCCGCCAAAGCCAAGACCATCAACAAGTATCTCGGCAAGGAGTTTCAGGTCCTGGCCTCCTATGGGCACGTCCGCGATCTGGTGCCAAGGAAGGCGCCGTGGATCCGGCACACGGCTTTGCCATGAAGTACGCGCCCATCTCGCGCAGCAGCAAACATCTCGACGCCATCGCCAGCGCGCTCAACAAGACCGATGTCGTCTACCTCGCCACCGACCCGGACCGCGAAGGCGAGGCGATTTCCTGGCATCTGCAGCAGTTTCTGGCGGAGAAAGGGCTGCTCAAGGACAAGCCCGTGCAGCGCGTGGTGTTCCACGAGATCACCCAGCGCGCCATCACCGAGGCGATGAAGCACCCGCGCGACATCTCCACCGACCTCGTCAACGCCCAGCAGGCACGACGCGCGCTGGACTATCTGGTGGGCTTCAACCTGTCGCCCTTGCTGTGGCGCAAGGTGCGCCGCGGCTTGTCGGCCGGCCGGGTGCAGAGCCCGGCCTTGCGGCTGATCGCGGAGCGTGAGGAAGAAATCGAACGCTTCGAGGCGCGCGAATACTGGACCGTCGAAGCCGAGTCGAGCAAGGGCGCGCACCGTTTCCCGGCGCGGCTCATCGAATTTGCGGGCGAGAAGATCGAGCAATTCACGATCACCGATGCTGCCCGCGCCGATGCGGTGCGCACACACCTGCTCGCAGCAGCGCAGGGCGCGCTGACGATCGAGCGTGTCGAACGCAAGCAGAAGAAACGCAACCCCGCCGCGCCCTTCATCACCTCCACCCTGCAGCAGGAAGCGGCGCGCAAGCTGGGCTTCACGGCCAAGCGCACCATGCAGATCGCGCAGCAGCTCTACGAGGGCATCGATCTGGGCGGCGAGCAGGTCGGCCTCATCACCTACATGCGCACCGACTCGGTCGCGCTGGCGCAGGACGCCGTCGAGGAGATCCGCGCCTACATCGGGGAGCGCTACGGCAAGGACCAGATCCCCGCCCAGCCGCGGATCTACAAGACCCGCGCCAAGAACGCACAGGAAGCGCACGAAGCCATCCGGCCCACCGCGATCGCGCGCGCGCCCGATACCCTGCGGCGCGCCTTGAGCCCCGATCAGGCCAAGCTCTACGACCTCATCTGGAAACGCACGCTGGCCTCCCAGATGCTGCACGCCACCTACGATACCGTCGGCGCCACCCTCGCCGCCGGCGATGCCGGGCGCTTCCGGGCCACCGGCCAGACCCTCGTGCACCCCGGCTTCATCGCGGTCTACCAGGAAGGGCGCGACGAACAGAGCGACGAGGACGAGAACCGGGAACTGCCGCCGCTCACCGAAGGCGAAGCGATTCCGCTGGCGGACATCCGGACCGACCAGCATTTCACCGAGCCGCCGCCGCGTTTTTCCGAAGCCACACTGGTCAAGGCGCTGGAGGAGTTCGGTATCGGCCGGCCGTCCACCTATGCCAGCATCATCTCCACCCTGCAGGACCGCGAGTACGTGGTGCTGGATCGCAAGCGCTTCGTGCCGACCGATGTCGGCCGCATCGTCAACCGCTTCCTGACCCAGCATTTCACCCAGTACGTCGACTATCAGTTCACCGCGCGACTGGAAGATCAGCTCGACGCCATCTCCCGCGGCGAACGCGAATGGGTGCCCGTGCTGGAGGATTTCTGGGCGCCGTTCAAGCAGCGAGTCGACGAGACGCTGGAAAACGTCTCCCGCGCCGAGGTCACCACCGAGGCGCTGGAGGAAGCCTGCCCGAAATGCGGCAAGCCGCTGTCCATCCGCCTCGGCCGGCGCGGCCGCTTCGTCGGCTGCAGCGGCTATCCCGAATGCGACTACACCCGCAACCTCGAGGACAAGGGCGAGGAAGCCCCGCCCGAGCGCGTGGAAGGGCGCGTCTGCCCGGAATGCAGCTCGGCGCTCGAGATCAAGCACGGCCGCTACGGCAAGTTCATCGGCTGCAGCAGCTATCCCCAGTGCAAGCACATCGAGCCGCTCGTCAAGCCGCTCGAAACCGGCGTCGCCTGTCCGGAATGCCGCGAGGGCGAACTGCTGCAGCGCAAGTCCCGCTACGGCAAGCTGTTCTATTCCTGCAACCGGTATCCAGGTTGCAAATACGCCGTCTGGAATCCGCCGCTGGCAGAACCCTGTCCGCAATGCGGCTGGCCCATCCTGACCCTCAAGACCACCAAGCGGCGCGGCACCGAAAAGGTCTGCCCGCAAAAGGAGTGCGGCTACGCGGTGCCGGCCGAGGATACGGCGCTGGCGGATGCGGGCTGACGCGCTCCCGACCCCCCATCAGCTGCGCCGTGCAGCACGATTGCTGCGCGCAGGGACGATCCTCGCCTATCCCACCGAAGGCGTGTTCGGCTTGGGCTGCGATCCCGACCAGCCGACGGCCCTGCAGCGGCTGCTGGCGCTGAAGAGCCGGCGCGCCGACAAGGGGCTGATCGTGCTCGCGGCCGACATGAGCCAGCTGAGCCGTTTCATGGCGCCCCTGACCCCCGCGCAGCGCGAGCCGCTCGCGGCAAGCTGGCCCGGGCCGGTCACCTGGATCGTCCCCGCCCGCCCCGGCCTCGATCCGCTCCTGACCGGTGGGCGCGCCACGCTGGCCATGCGTGTAACGGCTCACGGACCTGCGCGCGCGCTGTGCCGGGCCTTTGGCGGCGCCATCGTCTCGACCAGCGCCAATCGCAGCGGCCACCCGCCGGCGCGCTCCCGCCAGGCGGTGCAGCGCACGCTCGGACCGCTGCCCTGTCTGCCTGGCCGATTGGGCGGTCTCGCCGGTCCCACGGCCATTTTCGATCTCGCCACGGGGCGCTGCCTGCGTCCCGGTCCTTCGAAGGAAGCCCCATGAGTACCGACACAGTCGATGTCGCCGCGGTCAAAGCCTATCTGCTGGAGCTGCAGTCGCGCCTGTGCAGCGCGGTCGAAGCCGCCGATGGCGGCGCCGGTTTTCAAGAAGATCTGTGGGAGCGCCCCGACGGCGGCGGTGGCCGCACGCGCGTGCTCGCGGACGGATCGCTCATGGAACAGGCCGGCATCAACTTTTCCCACGTGCATGGCACCGAGCTGCCGCCGTCGGCCACGGCGCAGCGACCCGAACTGGCCGGCTGCTCCTTCCAGGCACTCGGGGTCTCGCTGGTTTTTCATCCGCGCAATCCGCATGTCCCGACGACCCATGCCAACGTCCGCCTGTTCGTCGCGGAGCGCCCGGGTGCCGCGCCGGTGTGGTGGTTCGGCGGCGGCTTCGATCTCACGCCTTACTATCCGGTCCACGAGGACGTGCTGCACTGGCACCGCACCGCGCGCGCCGCCTGCGCCGGGTACGCGCCCGATGCCTACGAGCGCTTCAAGGCAGCCTGCGACGGCTATTTCCACCTCCCGCATCGCGGCGAGACGCGCGGCGTCGGCGGATTGTTCTTCGACGACCTGAACGATGGCGGCTTCGAGCATTGCTTCGCTTTCCTGCGCCAGGTCGGCGATCATTTCTGGCCGGCCTACGCGCCCATCGTGGCGCGGCGCCGGGACATCCCCTACGGCGAGCCGGAGCGGGCCTTCCAGCTCTATCGCCGCGGCCGCTACGTGGAATTCAACCTGGTCTACGACCGCGGCACGCTGTTCGGACTGCAATCGGGCGGGCGCACCGAATCGATCCTGATGTCCTTGCCGCCCCTGGCACGCTGGACATATGACTGGCACCCGGCGCCGGACAGCGCGGAAGCCGTGCTGACCCGCGACTACCTCAAGCCCCGCGACTGGCTGCGCGAGGCCGGCGAGATGGCCTGATGCGCCCATGACCCTGACCGAACTGCGCTACCTGATCGCGCTCGATCACGAACGGCATTTCGGCCGCGCCGCCGAGCGCTGCTTCGTCAGCCAGCCCACCTTGAGCGTCGCCGTGCGCAAGCTGGAGGACGAACTGGGCGTGACCCTGTTCGAACGCAATCGCAACGAAGTCGCGCCGACACCGATCGGCCTGCGCGTCCTGGAACAGGCCCGCGTGGTGCTGGAGGAAGCCCGCCTCATCACCCAGATCGCCCAGGACGGCAAGGATCCGCTGCGCGGCCCGCTGCGCCTCGGCGCCATCTACACCATCGGGCCCTATCTCCTGCCGCGCCTGATCGCCCCGCTCGCCCGGTTCGCGCCCGACATGCCGCTCGTCATCGAGGAAAACTACACCGCAGTGCTCACGGAACGGCTGCGGCAGGGCGCGTTGGACGTCATCATCCTGTCCCTGCCCCATGAGCACCCGGTACTGAACACCCTGGCACTCTACGACGAACCCTTCGTCGTCATCACGCCGCCGCAGCATCCCTGGCGCGCGCGCGCCACGATTGCGCCGGAGGATCTGGGCGAGGAAAACGTGCTGATGCTGGGCGAAGGGCATTGCTTCCGCGATCAAGTTCTGAAAGCCTGCCCGCGCTGTGTGCCGGACAAGCAGCAGCGCCGTCCGCTGCAGGATTTCGAAGGCGCCAGCCTCGAGACCCTGCGCCAGATGGTCGCCAGCGGGCTCGGCGTGAGCGTGCTGCCGCGCACGGCGGCACTCGCCGTTCCCGCGATGGCGGGCCTGCTCGAGGTCAAGCCGTTCGCCACAAACGTGCCGCAGCGGCGCGTCGCCCTGGCCTGGCGCCGCAGTTTTCCACGCCGCGCGGCGATCGACGCGCTGCAGCGGGCGATCCGCGCCTGTGAACTGCCGGGGGTGACCTATCTCGAGGGCGCGGCGAATGCGCCCTGAATGCACCATAATCGTCTCGCAATCGTGCCCCATGACGGGCACACTCGACCGCCCACGGAGCCACAGGAGCAGCAGGCCATGAGCCAGGGAACCAGCAAGGACTACGAAGCCTCGATCGTCCGCTACTACGACGAAAGCGCCATCGACTACCGGATGCTGTGGCGGCTGGACCGGTGCATGGCGCTGCACTTCGGCTATTGGGACGAGACGACCAAGGGCGTGTCCGACGCCCTGCTGCGGGAAAACCAGATCCTGGCGGAGCGCGCCGGCATCACCGACAAGGACACCGTACTCGACGCCGGCTGCGGCGTGGGCGGCAGCGCGATCTGGCTGGCGCGCGAGAAAGGCGCGCAGGTCACCGGCATCACCATCACCCCGCATCAGGTCGACGCGGCCTACAAGAACGCCAAGCGCCACAACGTCACGGACAAGGTCCGCTTCGAGCGGCGCGACTTCGTTGCGACCGGCTACCCGGACGCCAGCTTCGACGTGGTCTGGGCCGTGGAATCGGTGTGCCATGCCGAGGACAAGGCCGATTTCATCCGCGAGGCCTATCGCGTGCTCAAGCCGGGCGGCCGGCTGATCCTGGCGGACTTCTTCGCCGCCCGTCCGCGCTTCACGCCCGAGGAACAGGCCCTCATGGACGAATGGGCCTCGGGCTGGAGCGTGAAGGCCTTCGCCTACAGCGGCGCCTTCCGCGCCGCGCTGGAACAGACCGGCTTCACCGACATCGGGATGCAGGACGCCAGCGACAACATCCGCCCGTCCGCCAAACGGCTCTACCAGTACGCCGTGCTGTCGCGCTGGGGCGCCAAGCTGCTGATGTTTCTGCGCATCCGCACCAAGGCCCAGGACGGCAACATCCGCGCCGTGCATCGGCAATGGAAAGCGCTCAACGATGGCCTGTGGCACTACGGGATCTTCCAGGCGCGCAAGCCAGCCTGATCCTGGCCTCCTGCGGCCGGCGGGCGCTGCTCGGCACACCGCCGGCCAAGTCCGGAACAGCCGCAGACCACGACACAGCACCTCACCGTTTCGCCCGACGACCGGCGCCCCCCGGCGCCAACGCGATCGCCGCCAAGCTCAGCATGCTGCCCGCCGTGGCCAGGAACATGTCCCAGTGCGCGTCCCAGACGTCGCCCTGCGTGCCGAGATACGCTTGACCGAGATCGCCCCCGAAGCATAGCGCTGCCGCCCATTCGATGAGTTCATAGGCCATCGAGTGCGACATGATGAAGCTGAGCGGCAAGAGTCCACGCCAAATCCCCCGTACGCCCGGCACCCCACGCTGGAGAATTTCGAACCAGATCGGGGTCACCAGCAGACCATAGGCGAAATGCACCAGCCGGTCGTAGTGGTTGCGCCGAAATCCCAGCAGCTCGTTCAGCGAATCGCCCGTCAGCGTCTGCCACCAGCGGTCATAGGGCACCTCGGCATAGGTGTAGTGGCTGCCCACCGCGTGCAGACAGAAAAACACGAACAGGGCCGCGTAGGCGCCATTCGACACCGGCGCCCGCGCGCCCTGCCAGACGATCAGCGGCACGAACACGAAGACCAGCACGTTTTCCAGTAGCCAGTCGGCGGGGTAGCGCGGCTGGATGGCGCAGGCCAGCCAGACGAGTCCATAGAGAACGAGCAGCACCCACGGCACGCGGCGAGAGGTCAAGACAAGCATTCCGGCGGCGCCCGACGCCGGGCGAGAGGGAGTATAGCCGCGGGGGCGGCCGATACCGCGGCCGTCCTCCGCAGGACATCCGCTGCGGGCTGAAGCGCGTCGCCCCTGGCCGATGAGGCCTGGGTTCGTCCGTTCGCACCGCGCAACCCCTGAACGGCCCCCGAGGGATGGCCCGCGCAGCACGCCCGCCTCAAACGCTGAGATGGGCCTGCACGAGTGCGTCGGACAACGACCCGATGACGCCGCCGGCCACCACCCGCCCCCGTTCCAGGATGTGGAAATCGCTGGCCGTGCTGCGGGCAAAGGCGAGCTTCTGTTCCACCAAGACCACGGTCAGGCCTTCCTCGCGGTTCAGGCGACGGATGATGCGGCCGATGTCGGCGACGATGTTGGGCTGGATCCCTTCCGTCGGTTCATCGAGGATCAGCAGGCGCGGGCGCAGCACCAGCGCCCGGCCGATGGCGAGCTGCTGCTGCTGACCGCCGGACAGATCACCCCCACGGCGATGGCGCATCTCGCGCAGCACCGGGAACAGATCAAAGATGCGCTCCGGGACGCCGCGCCCGCGGGCCCGCGCTGCGGGCAGGCCGATCCGCAGATTCTCTTCCACCGACAGCCGCCCAAAGATTTCCCGCCCCTGCGGCACGAAACCGATGCCCAGCCGCGCCCGCTCATAGGCCGGCCGACCGGCGAGGTCGCGCCCATCGAAGAGGATCCGGCCTGCCCGCGCCGGCAGTTGTCCCATGAGGGTCCGCATCAGCGTGGTCTTGCCGACGCCGTTGCGCCCCATGATGCAGGTGCAGGAGCCCTCGCGGATGCCGAGATCGATGTCCGACAGGATGCGGCTCTGGCCATAGGCCTGCTCCAGGCCGACGATGCGCAGCAGGGGTTCGGCGCTCATGCCATCGCCTCGCCCAGATAGACTTCCTGCACCCGGGGATCGGCCTGCACCTGATCCATGCTGCCCTCGGCCAGCACACTGCCCTGGTGCAGAACGGTGACCTTGCGCGCGATGGCGCGCACGAAGGCCATGTCGTGTTCCACCACGATCACCGAATGCTTGCCGGCCAGCGCGTTGAGCAATTCGGCCGTGCGCTCGACCTCACCCGGCGTCATGCCCGCCACTGGCTCGTCCACCAGCAGCACGCGCGGGTTCTGCATCAACAGCATGCCGATCTCCAGCCACTGCTTTTGGCCGTGCGACAGCAAACCCGCCAGCCGGCCGCGCTCGGGTGTGAGGCCGATGAGATGCAGAATCTCGTCGAGCTGCCGGTGCTGCGCCGCGGTCGGCTGGGCGAACAGGCTCGCGCGCACGCGCTTGTCGGCCTGCATGGCGACTTCCAGATTCTCGAACACGCTGAGTTGCTCGAACACGGTCGGCTTCTGGAACTTGCGACCGATGCCGGCGGCGGCGATCTCCCACGGCTCGCGGCGCAGACAATCGAGCGTCTGGCCAAACCAGACACTGCCCGTGTCGGGCCGCGTCTTGCCGGTGATCACGTCCATCATGGTCGACTTGCCGGCACCGTTGGGGCCGATGATGCAGCGCAATTCGCCCTCGTCCACATAGACGGACAGATCGTTGAGCGCCTTGAAACCGTCGAAGCTGACGCTCACCGATTCCATGTACAACACCACCCCGCGACCGGTTTCCAGCCGATGCGCGAGATCGGCTGAGGGCCCCACGGGCGCGCGGTTCTGCAGCCAGCCGGGCAGACGCATCAAGCTTTCCCTCCGCGCCGGCGGGTGACGAGGCTCAAGAGGCCACCGGGCAGCCACAGCGTCACGGCAATGAAGACCGCGGCGAGAAAGAACAGCCACAGATCGGGATAGGCCGCCGTGAGCCAGCTCTTGGCGCCGTTGACAGCCAGCGCACCCAGCATGGCGCCGAGCAGCGTGCCCCGCCCGCCCACCGCGACCCAGATCGCCATCTCGATGGAGTTGGCCGGCTGCAGTTCGCCGGGATTGATGATCCCGACCTGCGGCACGTAGAGCGCCCCCGCGATGGCGCACAGCACCGCCGACAGCGTCCAGATGAACAGCTTGTAGTGCAGGGGGTTGTAGCCGACGAACATGAGTCGGCTTTCGGCATCGCGCAGGCCGATGAGGATGCGGCCGATCTTGGCGCGCACCAGATAGCGGCACAGCACATAGGCCGCCGCCACGCACAGCACCGTGACACTGAACAGTGCCGCGCGGGTGGCGGGCTCCTGCAGCGGAAACCCGAGCAGGATCTTGAAATCGGTGAGGCCGTTGTTGCCGCCGAGTCCGGCCTCGTTGAGGAAGAACAGCAGCATCATCGCGTAGGTCAGCGCCTGGGTGATGATGGAGAAATACACGCCGCGGATGCGCGAGCGGAAGGCCAGATAACCGAATCCGAAGGCGAACACCCCCGGCACGACGAGCACCATCGCCAGTGCCCAGACGGGGTGGCCGAAGCCGGTCCAGAACCAGGGCAGGCTGTCGCGCTGCAGGAATTCCATGAAGGGCGGAAAAGCCGTTCGGTACAGCCCCGCCTGCGCCGCCACCTGGTTGAGGTGCATGCCCATGAAGTAGCCGCCGAGAGCGAAGAACACCCCGTGACCCAGGCTGAGAATGCCGGCATAGCCCCAGATGAGGTCCATCGCCAGCGCCACCAGCGCGTAGCAGGCGAACTTGCCGAGCAGCGGCACCAGGTAATCGGGCAGGTGCAGCGCACTGTCCGCGGGCAGCGCCAGATTGAACAGGGGAACGCCGCCGGCCACGGTGATCACCACGCCGGCGAAAACCAGCCAGCCGCGGCCACTGAACACCCGGGGCCCGCTCAAGGCGTCCTGTGGCAACGCTGCCATCGACGTCACGCTCGATACCGCCATCGATCAGGCCTCAACGGCGCGGCCGCGCTGGGCAAAAAGGCCCTGTGGCCGGCGCTGGATGAACAGGATGATCAGCACCAGCACCAGCACCTTGCCCAGCACCGCGCCGATCTCGGGCTCCAGGAACTTCGTCAGCAGCCCGAGCCCGAAGGCGCCGAAGAACGTGCCGGCCAGCTGCCCGACCCCGCCCAACACCACCACCATGAAGGAGTCGACGATGTAACCTTGCCCCAGATCGGGCGCCACGTTGTCGATCTGCGAGAGTGCCACGCCGCCGAGCCCGGCGATCCCCGACCCCAACCCGAAAGTCCAGGCATCGATGCTGGCGGTGTTGATGCCCATCGCGGCAGCCATGGGCCGATTCTGGGTCACCGCCCGCACGGTCAATCCCAGCGAGGTCCGTTGCAGCAGCAGGAACGCCATCGACAGCACGGCGAGCGCAAAGACGATGATCGCAAGCCGGTTGTAGGTCAGCACCAGCCCGTCGGCGACGGCCCAGCCGCCCATCAGCCAGGACGGGTTGGCCACGCTCACGTTCTGCGCGCCGAAAACCAGACGCACGGCCTGGATCAGGCCCAGGCTGATACCCCAGGTCGCAAGCAGGGTTTCCAGCGGTCGCCCATAGAGGTGGCGGATGACGAGTCGCTCCAGCGCGACTCCCACCAGGGCCGCCACGGCGAAGGCAGCCGGGATGGCCGCGAGCAGATAGGCATCCTGCCAGGCCGGCCATTGGCTCTGAAACAGGCGCTGCACGACGTAGGTCGTGTAGGCGCCCAGCATGAGCATCTCGCCATGGGCCATGTTGATCACGCCCATGAGGCCGAAGGTGATGGCCAATCCCAGCGCGGACAGCAGGAGGATGCTGCCCAGGCTCAAGCCGTAGAACAGGTTGGCCGCCTGATGGACCCACCATTGCTGACGATCGATCCGGCTCAATGCCTGAACGGCCGCCGCACGGACCGATGCGTCGACCTCGGTGTCGCCGGCCAGGGGCACGATCAGGGCGCGATCGCCGAGCCGGCCGGCCTCCCCCAGGACGGTCACCGCCGCCAGCCGCAGGGCCGGATCGGCACTTTGCAGATCGAGCTGAGCCACCGCCAGACGCAGCCAGTGGCGAACGGATGCATCGTGTTCCTGTGCCAGCGCTGTCCGCAGGACTGCGTCGGCTTCGGGCGCGGGCTTCTCGGCCATCGCCCGGGCGCCGGCCAGGCGCTGATTCGCGTCAGGCGAGGCAATCTGAACTTGAGCCCGCACGGCCGCGAGCTGCCGCCGCAGGGCGTTGGTCAACGATGGCGCAACCAGCTCCGCATCGGCCGGGGGCGGCTCGTCACTCAGGACGTGACGCCAACCGGCGGGCGTCGAACGGTAGACCCCCGCCGCGTTGTCCACCTGCAGCCGACCTTCGGCCAGTTCACCCAACAGCGCGAGC
>PKCW01000141.1 GCA_002862965.1 Pseudomonadota bacterium | reverse complement strand
CATCGACGCCGACATCCGCTGGAACAACGAGGGCAGCTTCCACAAGGACGAACTGCGCGACCTGCGCTTCGACCATATCCTCGCCAACCCGCCGTTCAACATCTCCGACTGGGGCGGCGAGCGCCTGCGCGACGACCCGCGCTGGCAGTTCGGCGCCCCGCCGCCGGGCAACGCCAACTACGCCTGGCTGCAACACATCCACTGGCACCTGGCGCCGTTCGGCACCGCCGGCGTGGTGCTCGCCAACGGCTCCATGAGCTCCAACCAGAGTGGCGAGGGCGACATCCGCCGCGCCATGATCGAGGCCGACGCCGTGGACTGCATGGTCGCCCTGCCCGGCCAGCTCTTCTACTCCACCCAGATCCCCGCCTGCCTGTGGTTCCTGGCCCGCGACAAATCCGGCAGGGGCGCCATTCATGGCGCCCACCTGCGCGACCGCCGCGGCGAAGTGCTGTTCATCGACGCCCGCAACCTGGGCACGCTGGTCGACCGCACCCGGCGCGAACTCAGCGACGCCGACATCCAGAAGATCGCCGACACCTACCACGCCTGGCGCGGCACCGCAGGGGCGCCATTCATGGCGCCCAATGACGCACCCATCGACTCCGGGCGCGATGAATCGCGCCCCTACGAAGACATCCCCGGCTTCTGCAAATCCGCCACCCTGGACGAAATCCGCAAGCACGGCCACGTGCTCACCCCTGGTCGCTATGTCGGTGCGCAGGCCGCCGCAGACGACGGCGAGGCCTTCACCGACACGATGCAGCGCCTCAGCGCCCAGTGGCGCGAGCAGCAGCAGGAGGCGGCGCGGCTGGATGCGGCGATCGCGGCCAACCTGCGGACGCTGGGGCTTTGAAACCGCCGCTGTTTACGAATAGCGCGCTCAGTGTTAATAAAGAGTCGCGCTATTCACACTTCCCAGCACAACCCAAGGGCGCCCCATGCAGCGCGGGCTGACCGGCGAATACCGGTCGACGACAGCAGCCAATGAAACGGTACGGGCCTTCGTGCCGCACCCGCTGCCGCCCGTGCCGCCCATCGCCATCACCCCCGAGCGCCAGCGCCTGCTGGAGCGGGCTCTGCTCGCTTGCGGCCGGCTCGATGCAGTCACCGCCCTGCTGCCCGACGCCGATCTGTTTCTGTATTCCTACGTGCGGCGCGAAGCGGTGCTGTCCAGCCAGATCGAAGGCACCCAGTCCTCGCTCAGTGACCTGCTGCTGTTCGAGCTTGACGAAGCGCCGGGGGCGCCGTTCAACGACGTGGTCGAAGTCTCCAACTACGTCGCCGCGCTGGAGCATGGCCTGCAAAGGCTGCGCGACGGATTCCCGCTCAGCAACCGCCTGCTGCGTGAAATTCACGGCAAGCTGCTCGCGCGCGGGCGCGGCGCCGACAAGCAGCCGGGCGAGTTTCGCCGCAGCCAGAACTGGATCGGCGGCACCCGCCCCGGCAATGCGCAGTATGTGCCGCCCCCGCCGCTGGAGGTCGAGCACTGCATGGCCGCGCTGGAGCGCTTCCTGCACGCGCCGGATGCGCCCGGCAGCCTGCTGAAAGCCGCGCTCGCGCACGTGCAGTTCGAGACCATCCATCCCTTTCTGGATGGCAACGGCCGCGTCGGGCGGCTGCTCATCGCCCTCGTCCTGCATCACGACGGCGTGCTGCGCCAGCCCCTGCTGTACCTGTCGCTCTACTTCAAGCAGCACCGCGCCGAGTACTACCGCCTGCTCGACGCCGTGCGTGTCGGCGGCGACTGGGAGGCCTGGCTCGACTTTGTCCTGGAAGGCATCGAACAGACCGCCGCCGGCGCGGTAGACACCGCCCACCGCCTGCTCGCCCTGTTTCAGGCCGACGCCGGGCGCGTGCAGGCCCTGGGCCGCGCCGCGCCCAACGCCCTGCGCGTGTTCGATGCCCTGCGCCGCCGTCCCGTCGCGCGCATCGACGCCCTGGCCCGCGAGATCGGCATCGCTTACCCGACCGCCGCCCGCGCCATCGGCGCCCTGCAACAGCTTGTCATCGTGCGCGAAATCACCGGCCGCAAACGCGAGCGCGTGTTCGCCTACGACGCCTACCTGGCGATTCTCAACGAAGGGACGGAGCGGCCATGAGCGCCATACCGGCAGGAGCGTGGCGCGAGCAGCGGCAGGAAGCGGCACGGCTGGATGCGGCGCGCGAGGCCAAGGTGAGGGAGATTGGGTATGGGGGGTGAGTGGCGTGAAACAACTCTTGATCAGCTTGGTCGGATCGTCACCGGCAAGACGCCCCCTTCAGGCGAGATGGGTTACTTCGATGGTGACATTCCCTTCGTTACGCCAACCGATCTAGACGGACGAAGGATCATTGACTCAACTGAACGGTACTTGACCGACCAAGGCGCCGCTACTGTTGGTGGGTCGCGCATTCCGTATCAAGCGGTGATGGTCTCTTGTATCGGTTCGGACATGGGGAAGGCGGCAGTTTCGGGCCGGGAGTGCGTTACAAACCAGCAAATCAATAGCGTCATAGTCGATTCAGACGACGATCCGCTGTTTGTCTACTACAACCTGAGCACACGCAAAGCCGAGATACGAGCAGCCGCAGGCGGTTCCGCACAGCCGATTCTCAATAAGTCAGCCTTCGGTCGTTTTGATATCTATCTGCCACCGCCAGCCGAACAACGCGCCATCGCCCATATCCTCGGCACGCTGGACGACAAGATCGAACTCAACCGCCGCCGCAACCAGACCCTGGAGGCCATGGCCCGCGCCCTGTTCAAGGACTGGTTCGTCGACTTCGGCCCCGTCCGCGCCAAAATGAATCTCCCCTCTCCCGCCGGGAGATGGGCCGGGGGTGAGGGCGGCTTGCAAGGCAAGCCCTACCTCCCCGCCGACCTCTGGCAGCTTTTCCCCGACCGGCTCGATGATGAGGGGAAGCCGGAGGGGTGGGAGAAGAAGCGTATTTCCGAGTATCTGAGTCTTGCTTACGGAAAATCTTTGCCGGCAGGAAATCGCCATCAAGGGGGTGTTCCAGTATACGGTTCCGGCGGAATCACTGGATTTCACAGCGAAGCTCTGGTCAACGGACCTGTGGCCATTGTCGGACGCAAGGGCACTGTTGGAAGTCTGTACTGGGAAGATCGCCCATGCTTCCCCATCGACACAGTGTTCTATGTCCAGCCTACGGCCCCGTTACCTTTCTGCTATTACCTGCTCGAAAGCTTGCCACTTCGGGACATGAACACTGACGCCGCAGTGCCCGGATTGAATCGTGAGAATGTCTATCGACTGGAAGTCGCCGCACCACCGGCCGAACTTATCGCGGCTTTCGCCGAGTCTGCCTCGCTCCTTCGCCATAGCATCGCGGCAATTTCCAGAGACAGTGAAACCCTTGCCCAACTCCGCGACACTCTGCTGCCAAAACTGATCTCCGGCGAACTCCGCATCGCCGATGCCGTACGATTTCTGGAGACACGCCCATGACGCTCACCACCGCCAAGCCACGCGATCCGGCACGCATCACTCATCTAAAGGTGCAGAACTTCCGCGCCCTGCGCGATGTGGAATTCAAGGACCTGACGCCCTTCACGGTTCTGCTAGGTCCTAACGGCAGCGGGAAGTCGACGGTCTTCGATGCCTTCGCATTTCTGGCCGATTGTTTCCAGCTGGGCCTGCGTCGTGCCTGGGACAAGCGGAATCGGGCGAAGGAGCTCAAGACCCGTGGCAGTGATGGCCCAGTCGTTATCGAAATCAAGTATCGCGAGCCGGGGTATCCACTGATCACGTATCACTTGGCGGTCGATGAGGTCACCGGTGCACCGGTTGTTATCGAGGAGTGGCTGCAATGGAAGCGCGGCAGCCACGGCAAGCCGTTCCGTTTTCTCGACTACAAGTCCGGCATCGGTCGCGCAGTGAGCGGTGAACTACCGGACGAGCAGGACACTCGCCTCGAGATCCCCCTGAAGTCGGCAGACTTGCTTGCGGTGAACGCGCTTGGTCAATTTGCCGAACACCCGCGGGTGGCTGCGCTCCGCGAGTTCATCACTGGCTGGCATGTGTCTTATCTCTCGGCCGACAGTGCCCGTGGCCAGCCGGAGGCCGGACCCCAGGAACGGCTGAGTCGCAGCGGGGATAACCTGGCCAACGTCATCCAGCATTTGAGCGAACGTCATCCAGATC
The DNA here is from genome assembly GCA_002862965.1 of Pseudomonadota bacterium. Lineage (GTDB taxonomy): Bacteria > Pseudomonadota > Gammaproteobacteria > UBA5335 > UBA5335 > Macondimonas. The sequence goes on along the minus strand of PKCW01000141.1, from coordinate 8,260 downwards.
TTCTGGAGCGGATTTTCCGTGTGCTGGGACAGCGCGTGCCCCACATCGAGAAGGTGCTCGCCGAACCAATGGCCGATGGCCGACTGTTGCTGCAGATCAAGGACGCGCCTTTCTCCCATCCGATTTTGGCGAAGTTCGCGTCCGACGGCACGCTGAAGATGCTTTCTTACCTCGTCATGCTGTACGACCCGGCACCCCCGCCCTTCATCGGCATCGAGGAGCCCGAGAACTTCCTGCATCCACGATTGCTGACGGAGCTCGCAGAGGAGTGTCGAATCGCCGCCGCGCGGACCCAGCTTCTGGCGACGACGCACTCGCCGTTCTTTCTCAACGCCTTGCGTCCCGAAGAGGTGCGCGTTCTTTGGCGTGACGAACACGGGTATACGCGCGCGCAGAGGGCGTCCGACCTCGCCGGAGTATCCGAGTTCATGCAACACGGCGGATTGCTGGGAGACCTGTGGATGGAAGGCCAACTCGGCGTCGGCGACCCGCTCGTTCGTCACGGACTGCCCAGTCGCCCACTCGCCACAGGCCGCTGAGCATGGTCGCACAGCATCTGGTGCTACTCGTGGAGGAGCCCTCGATGGAGGCCTTCTTGCACGGATTACTGCCGCGTTTGCTGCCTCAGGGATGCGACTTCGAGATTCACGCCTTTCAGGGAAAGGCGGACCTATTGCGAAAGCTGGAGGATCGCCTGTGCGGCTATGCTCACTGGTTGCCTCCTGACTGGCGCATCATCGTTGTCGTCGACCGTGACGATGATGACTGCCAAGCACTCAAGTCGCGGCTGGACGCCGTCGCCGAGGCATCCGGGTTGTGCATTGATCGGTCACGGCTCGACTGGCAACTCATCAATCGCATCGCCATCGAGGAACTGGAGGCTTGGTACTTCGGCGATTGGGACGCCGTGCGGAACGGATACCCACGCGTGCCGGCCTCAGTTCCCCAGCGGCAAGGGTTCCGCGATCCGGACGCGATTGCCGGGGGTACCTGGGAAAGCTTCGAGCGCGTGCTGATGCGACATGGCTATTACAAGGCGGGTCTGGCGAAGGTTGAAGCAGCTCGAAAGATCGGGCGGAGCATCGATCCCTTGCGAAGCCGGTCGAAAAGCTTCGCCGTGTTCTGTGCTGCGGTAAGTGCAGCCACCACGTGATGGCTTGCACGACCCGCCTCCCCATCACCCCCGAGCTGCTGACCGGGGCGCGCGAGCGCGCCGGGATGAACAGGCTCGCGCCAGCGGGAATGATTGAAGAACGTGCATGCGAGTTCCAGGAAGGGAACCCATGAATAAAATCGTGATCTTCGAGTCTGGCGATCAGCCGGTGCAGGTGCGGCTGGAGGGCGAAACCGTATGGCTGACCCAGGCGCAGATGGCCGAATTGTTCGGCACATCCGCCGACAACATCAGCCTGCACCTGAAAAACATTTATGCGGCCAAAGAGTTGCAGGAGCCGGCAACTACCGAGGATTTCTCGGTAGTTCGCCAGGAAGGGGCACGCCAGGTCAATCGACAGATCAAACACTACAACCTCGACGCCATCATCTCGGTCGGCTACCGCGTCAACTCCACCCGCGCCACCCGTTTCCGCCAGTGGGCCACCGGCGTGCTGCGTCAGCATCTGGTCGACGGCTACACGCTGAATCAGCAACGCCTGCGCGAGCGCGGCATCGAGTTCGAACAGGCGCTGGACCTGCTCTCGCGCACGCTGGCCAACCAGCAACTGGTGAGCGCCGAGGGCGAGGCGGTGCTGGGGGTCATCGCCGATTACGCGCGTAGCTGGAGCCTGTTGCAGGCCTACGACGAGCAGAGCCTGGCCGGGCAGACCGCCACGCAGGGCGATATGCGCGCGCTGCATCTGGATGCCGTGCTGGCGGCCATTGCCCAGCTCAAGGCCGAGCTGATCGCCAAGGGTGAGGCGACGGCGCTGTTCGGGCAGTTGCGCGGCGATGGCTTGGCATCGGCCATCGCCACCATCGAGCAGGGCTTCGGCGACGCGCTGTTCTATCCCAACGTCGCCAGCCGGGCGGCGCACCTGCTGTATTTCGTCATCAAGAACCATCCGCTGGCCGACGGCAACAAGCGCACCGGCTCGTTCCTGTTCCTGTGGTATCTGCGCCTGAACCAGCACCTGCTGGCCCGGCCGGTGGAGCGCCTGATCAACGACAACACGCTGGTGGCGCTGGCGCTGCTGGTGGCGGAGAGCAAGCCGGATCAGAAAGAACTGATGGTGCGGCTGGTGGAGCATTTCATCCTGCTGCGCGCGGACGGCCACCGGGAGCCGGACTGATGTCCCGCTACCAGCCACCCTGCACGCTCACGCCGGCGATCGTCACCCAGGTGGCACGCATCGCGGAGGCCGTCGGGCGGTTGACGGCGCGGCTGGAGGCCGGTGAGGGCCTGCGCCTGCGGCGCGTCAATCGCATCCGCACCATTCACGGCTCTTTGGCCATCGAGGGCAATACCCTGAGCGAGGCGCAGATCACCGCCATCCTCGATGGCCGGCGGGTGATCGCGCCGCCACGGGAGATTCAGGAAGTGCGCAACGCCCTGCTGGCCTACGACGGCCTGACCCAATGGCGCGCGGAGGAGCCGCAGGACCTGCTTGCGGCACACGGTACCCTGATGCAGGGCCTGATCGACGATGCCGGGATGTGGCGGCACGGCGGTGTCGGGGTGATGGCGGGCGCGCAGGTCATCCACATGGCCCCGCCGGCGAATCGTGTGTCGCTGCTGATGGAACAGCTGCTGGGCTGGTTGGCCACGACCGATGCCCATCCGCTGATCGCAAGCGCGGTGTTTCACTACGAGTTCGAGTTCATCCACCCGTTCAGTGATGGCAATGGCCGCATGGGGCGGCTGTGGCAGACGCTGATCCTGTCGCGCTGGAACCCGCTGTTCGCCGACATCCCGGTCGAGAGCCTGGTGCATGCACACCAGCCGGCGTATTACGCGGCGCTGCAAGCCAGCACCGATCGGGCCGATGCCGCGCCGTTTGTGGAGTTCATGCTGGACAGAATCCTGGATGCCATCGCGCTGTCAGCCCCCCAAGTTGCCCCCCGAATCACCCCCCAAGTGGGACGCCTGCTGTCGGTCTTGCAGGGCGAGATGAGCCGGGAGGCCCTGCAGCAAGCCCTGGGCTTGCACGATCGCAAATCCTTTCGCGAGCGCTACCTCAAACCGGCGCTGGCCGCAGGTCTGATTGCAATGAGCGTCCCCGACAAGCCCAACAGCCGCTTGCAGCGTTATCGGTTGACGGACCCGGGACGTGCCGTGCTTGCTGAACAACAGGGACACTGACGATGGCCTTTCTCTCCGAAGCCCAACTGGAAGCCGCGCTGCTGCAACAGCTGGCCGGGCTGGGCTTCGCCTGCACCTCGGACGACATCATCGGTCCCGATGGCCGGCACCCGGAGCGGGAGGCCCATGACGAGGTGGTGCTGAAGGCCAGACTCGCGGCGGCGGTGGCGCGCCTGAACCCGGCGCTGCCGCCCGCGGCGCAGGCCGATGCCATCCGCCGCCTGACGCAATCGGAACTGCCCAATCTGCTGGAGGAGAACCGCCGCATCCACCGGCTGCTGACCGAGGGCGCGGATGTGGAGTACTACGCCGCGGCGGATGGGCCGCACGGCGCGCTGGCGGCGGGCCAGCTCGTGGCGGGGAAGGTGCGGCTGATCGACTTCGACAGCCCGGCCAACAACGACTGGCTGGCGGTGCAGCAGTTCACGGTGGTGGCCGGCCAGGTCAGGCGTCGCCCGGACGTGGTGCTGTTCGTCAACGGTCTGCCGCTCGCAGTGGTGGAACTCAAGGCACCGGGTGGCGAGAACGCGACGCTGGCCGGCGCCTTCAACCAGTTGCAGACCTACAAGCAGCAGATCCCGGCGCTGTTTCGCAGCAATGCGCTGCTGGTGACCTCCGATGGCCTGTCGGCGCGGGTCGGCTCGCTGTCGGCGGACTTGGAGCGCTTCATGCCCTGGCGCACCACTGACGGCACCGCGATCTCCGCCAAGGGCATGCCGGAGCTGGCCACGCTGGTCGAAGGCGTGTTCGCGCAGCGGCGCTTCCTCGACCTGCTGCGCCACTTCACGGTGTTCGGGGAGCGCGGTGGTGAGGGGCTGGTCAAGATCATCGCCGGCTACCACCAGTTCCACGCGGTGCAGAAGGCGGTGGCCTCCACGCTGCGCGCCAGCCGCGTCAACTGGCAGGCCGAGGACCCGGCCGTCTACGGCCTGCCCAGCGTCAAGGACCAGCCGCCGGGCGACCGCAAGGCCGGGGTGATCTGGCACACGCAGGGCTCCGGCAAGAGCCTGCTGATGGCCTTCTACGCGGGCCTGCTGGTGTTCGACCCGCGCATGGCCAACCCCACGCTGGTGGTGCTCACCGACCGCAACGATCTGGACGACCAGCTGTTCGCCACCTTCGCCATGTGCCGGGATCTGCTGCGCCAGACGCCGGTGCAGGCGCAGGACCGCGGGCATCTGCGCTCCCTGCTGGGTCGCGCCTCGGGCGGGGTGATCTTCACGACGATTCAGAAGTTTGCGCCCGATGCCCTCACCCCCGGCCCATCTCCCGGGGGGAGAGGGGAGCAAGGCGTGCTGACCGACCGCGCCAACGTGGTGGTGATCGCCGACGAGGCGCACCGCAGCCAGTACGGCTTCAGGGCCAAGGTGGCCGGCAGCACCGGCGAGATCGGCTACGGCTTTGCCAAGTATCTGCGCGATGCACTGCCCAACGCCTCGTTCATCGGCTTCACCGGTACCCCGATCGAGGCCGCCGACGTCAACACGCCGGCGGTGTTCGGCCACTACATCGACATCTACGACATCAGCCGCGCGGTGGAGGACGGCGCCACGGTGCCGATCTACTACGAATCGCGGCTGGCGCGCATCGAACTCGACGAGGACGAGAAGCCGCACATCGACGCCGAGATCGAGGCGCTGCTGGAGGACGAGATTGAGGCCACCGCCGAGCGCACCAAGCAGAAATGGTCCACGGTGGAAGCCTTGGTGGGCAGCGACAAGCGCCTGGCGCGGGTGGCGGCCGACCTGGTGCAGCACTTCGAGGACCGGGTCGCGGCGCTTGATGGCAAGGCGATGGTGGTGTGCATGAGCCGGCGCATCTGCGTGGCACTGTTCGATGCGATCGTCGCGCTGCGCCCGCAGTGGCACAGCGGCGACGACAACGCCGGCAGCATCAAGATCGTGATGACAGGCAGCGCCTCGGACCCGCCCGAGTGGCAGCAGCACATCGGCGGCTCGTCCGGGCAAAAGGCCCGCCGCGACCTGCTGGCCAGGCGTGCCCGCGACCCCGAAGACCCGCTCAGGCTGGTGCTCGTGCGCGACATGTGGCTGACCGGCTTCGACGCGCCCAGCCTGCATACCCTGTACATCGACAAGCCGATGCGCGGCCACGGCCTGATGCAGGCCATCGCCCGCGTCAACCGCGTGTTCCGCGACAAGCCGGCCGGATTGATCGTCGATTACATCGGCATCGCCCAGAACCTGAAATCAGCGCTCGCGCAGTACTCCAGGCCCGATCAGGACAAGACCGGCATCGACGAAGCCGAGGCCGTGGCGGTGCTGCTGGAAAAGTACGAGATCGTGCGCGACATGTTCCACGGCTTCGATTACCGCACCGGGCTCACCGGCACGCCGACCGAGCGGCTGGCGATGATGGCCGGCGCCATCGAATGGATACTCGACCGGCAGCAGCACTGGGCGGCGGCGGAACAGACGCCGGATGCGAAAAAGCAGGCGCAGCGGCGCTTTGCCGATGGCGTGCTGGCGCTGTCGAAGGCGTTTGCGCTGGCGGCGAGCTCGGACGAGGCGCGCGGCATCCGCGAGGAGGTCGGCTTCTTCCAGGCCATCCGCGCCGCGCTGGTCAAGACCGCTACGGCAGCGGGCACGACGCGCCAGGATCGCGAACTGGCAATCCGGCAGATCGTCAGCCGCGCCGTGGTCTCCACCGAGATCGTCGACATCCTGGCCGCGGCCGGCATCCAGACGCCGGACATCTCCATCCTGTCCGACGAGTTCCTGCGCGAAGTGCAGCAGATGGACAAGAAGAACCTGGGGCTGGAAGCGCTGCGCAAGCTGCTCAACGACAGCATCCGCTCGCGCACCCGCACCAACGTGGTCGAGACCCGCGCCTTCACCGAACGGCTGGAAGACGCCATCGCGCGCTACCACGCCAACGCCATCACCACCGCCGAGGTGCTGCAGGAACTGATCGAACTCGCCCGCGACATCCGCGCCGCGCGCCATCGCGGCGAGGAACAGGGCCTGTCCGACGAGGAGATTGCCTTCTACGACGCGCTGGCGGAGAACGAATCCGCGCTGCAGGTGATGGGCGACGCCGGGCTGCGCGTGATCGCCCACGAGCTGCTGGTGTCCCTGCGCGAGAACGTCGCCGTCGACTGGGCGCACCGCGAATCGGCCCGCGCCCGGCTGCGCGTGCTGGTCAAGCGCATCCTGCGCAAGTACGGCTACCCGCCGGATCTGCAGGACGCCGCCGTGCAGACGGTGCTGCAACAAGCGGAGGCGCTGTCGGCGGGGTGGGCGGTGTCGCATCGCGGAGCCATCTGATCGGCGCCGGCAAGCCGCATCGGTTCACTGAACCCAAGAAATGGGAAAGCCGAGAGCCCTGACCCACATCGAAAACCCCGGATGCCGCTTGCCGACGACCCGTGATAAGGAAGCTGGTGGCGCGGGCGCGAAAATGCGCCAGCCGCCGCAAGGCCGGACACCGCATTGCCGGGCCAACCCGCGCCGGCCCTTCGCAGACACGAAAAAAGGCCCGGAGGTTATCCGAGCCTTTCGATTTGGTGGAGCGGAGGAGGATCGAACTCCCGACCTTCGCATTGCGAACGCGACGCTCTCCCAGCTGAGCTACCGCCCCAAATGAACGGCCTAATATAGCGGATTCGACGCCGTTGCGATAGCACCGCGCGACGTTTTCACGGCGCGCCGCCATAGCCCGTGAGCTCGACGTAACCCTGCCCGCCGATGGGGCGGCCGTTCTGCTCGCCGCGGGCGGTGACGGCGCCTTCCCAGTAACGCACCGCGAGGTTCAGCTCCTGGTCGGCCAGGATCGGTCGCAGTTCGAGGCGAAGCTTGCGTTCCGGCAGCGACAGCTCCCAGCCGGCGGGGTAGCGGATGCCGGTGTGCGGGCTGCGCCAGCGATCCGTTTCGCGCATCGTGACAGCCGTGGCGGCGAGCGGCCGGCTCGTTCCGTCCGGATCGACCCAGACGCCGTAATCGAAGGGATGCGGCGCGCCATCGCGGCGCCGGATGCGGCAGAACATGAGCTCGCTGCCGTCGTCGAGCTGCAAGCCGAACCAGTCCCAGCCGCTGCGTTCCGGCCCCAGGGCGGAGGTGCCCCATTCCCGGTCGAGCCAGGATTCGCCCTCGACTGTGAAGCGCTCGCCGTTCAGCGTGAGCGTCCCGCGCGTGGCGAGCCGGGTCAGGCTGTAGTAATAGGAGGCATCGCCGGGCTCCGGCCCCTTGCGGCTGAGGCCGGCCTCGCCCTGCAGGACGGGCGGCTTGCCCGTGTCCAGCTCGAGCGCGAGTGCGATCGGTCCCTCTGCGGCGCGCAGCAGCAGGGGCGGGGTCGCAAGGGCCGGGTCGGCGCCGGGTCGCGCGGCCAGCGTCCAGTCGTCCAGCCAGATGCGCAGCGGGGCGGCGCTGGCGCCGGCCATGTCCAGGGCCGCGCGGTTGAAGCGCTCGAAGGCGTGAAAGCGCCGGCCCTCCGGATCGGTGAGCGCCAGATGGGCCATGTAGATCTGCCGCGTGGCCCAGGCCGATTGGCGCGCCGGCATCTCCGGGGCGAGCGCCACGCGAAAGAAGGTCAGCTCATAGCCGAAGCGCCGGCCTTGCGCGGTGCGCAGGTGGCCGGTGACGTACCACCATTCGCTGGCGGTGTCCGGATGCGGTCCGTGATCCGCGGGAAAGCGGAAGGCGCGCGGCGCCTCGGCCCGCTCGAAGCCGGCGGCGGCCTGCACGAAGGCGCGGTTGAGGTCGATTTGCCCGCCCGGCGCGGCCGGCGGCGCGGGGCGATGCCACAGCGCGACGAGGATGAGTCCCAGCAGGAGCAGCGCCAGACCGGCACGCGCGCGGCGCATCTCAATCCTCCCGCAAGGCCAGCGCGGGCGGCGTGCGGCCCATGCGCCAGGCCGGGTAGGCGCCGGCGATGAGCGCCGCCAGGACGGCCAGCACCAGCGCCTGCAGCAGCAGACCGGGCGCAATTTTGAATGCGATGGTCCAG
>PKCW01000023.1 GCA_002862965.1 Pseudomonadota bacterium | reverse complement strand
CCCGCGGCCCGGCGCTGGTTTGCGCAGGCGATCGGCGTGCCGACGGCGGTGCAGGCCGCGGCCTGGCCGCGCATCGCCGCCGGCTGCGACACCCTCATCAGCGCGCCGACCGGTTCGGGCAAGACGCTGGCCGCCTTTCTGGCGGCGATCGACGCGCTGGTGCGCGAGGCCCTGACGGACGGGTTGGCCGACGAGACGCGCGTGCTCTATGTCTCGCCGCTGCGGGCGCTCTCCAACGACGTCGAAAAGAACCTGCAGCATCCATTGGACGGCATCGGCGAGCTGCTGCGGGCCGAGGGCGCACGAGCCGTCGGCATTCGCACCTGGGTGCGCACCGGCGACACGCCGGCCGGCGAGCGCCAGCGCATGGGGCGCATCCCGCCGCACATCGTCGTCACCACGCCCGAATCGCTTTATCTCCTGCTCACCAGCGCCTCCGGCCGGCGCATGCTCGCCACGGTGCGCACGGTCATCGTCGATGAAATCCACGCACTCGCCGGCACCAAGCGCGGCGCACACCTCGCCCTGTCGCTGACCCGGCTCGACGCCCTGACGGGTCAGCGCGCGCAGCGCATCGGGCTTTCTGCCACCGCGCAGCCGCTCACCGCCGTCGCCGCGATGCTCACCGGCCGGCCGGCCGGATGCGCGATCGTCGACGCCGGTCATCGCCGGCAGTGGGATCTGGCGCTGGAACTGCCCGACGCGCCACTGGAAGCGGTCCTGTCGAACGAGGTCTGGGGCGAGCTTTACGACCGGCTCGCGCAGCGCGCCCTTGCCCATCGCACCACGCTGGTTTTCGTCAATACGCGCCGGCAGTGCGAGCGCGTCGCGCGCCAGTTGGCCGAGCGGCTGGGCCGCGATCAGGTGGCGGCGCATCACGGCAGTCTGGCGCGCGAGCACCGCCTGGACGCCGAGGCGCGCCTCAAGGCCGGGACGCTGCGGGTGCTGGTGGCGACGGCATCCCTGGAACTCGGCATCGACATCGGCGAGGTCGATCTGGTCTGTCAGTTGGGCTCGCCGCGCAGCATCAACGCCTTCCTGCAGCGGATCGGGCGTTCCGGCCACGGCGTGGGGCGCACCCCCAAGGGCCGGCTGTTCCCACTCAGCCGCGATGATCTGGCGGAGTGCGCCGCCCTGCTGCACGCCGTCCGCGCGGGCGCGCTCGACCGGCTGGCGATCCCATCCGGGGCGCTGGATGTGCTGGCGCAGCAGATGGTGGCCGAGGTGGCCGCGCGCGGCGAAATCACCGAGGCCGCGCTGTGGACCCAGGTCACCGCCGCCTGGCCCTACCGGGCGCTCGAGCGGGCCGTGTTCGATCGGCTCGTCGCGTTTCTGGCCGAAGGCGTGGACACCCGGCGCGGACGGCGCGGCGCGCATCTGTTCCGCGACGCTGCCGCCGGCATCCTGCGGCCGCGCCGCGGCGCGCGCCTGAGCGCCCTGCTCAACGGCGGCGCCATTCCCGATCAGTTCGACTACGACGTCATCCTGCAGCCCGAGGGTGTGCGGGTCGGCACGGTAAACGAGGATTTCGCCTTCGAGAGCCTGGCCGGCGACATCTTTCAGCTCGGCAATCGCGCCTACCGCATCCTGCGCGTGGAGACCGACCGGGTGCAGGTCAGCGACGCCGGCGAGGCGCCGCCGGGCATTCCGTTCTGGCTGGGCGAGGCGCCGGGGCGCAGCGACGCCCTGTCCGCGGCGGTGTCGGGTCTGAATGCAGCCGTGGCGGCGGCGCTGGAGGCCGGCGGCATCGATGCGGCGCGCACGCTGCTGGCGCAGGATTACCAGCTCGCCCTGCCGGCGGCCGACCAGCTCACCCAATACCTCGCCGCGGCGCATGCGGCGCTGGGCGCGCTGCCGACGCAGGATCATCTGATTCTGGAGCGCTTTCTCGACGAGGTCGGCGATCCGCATCTGGTCATCCACAGCCCGTTCGGGGCGCGGATCAACCGCGCCTTCGGGCTCGCGTTGCGCAAGCGCTTCTGTCGCCAGTTCAACTTCGAGCTGCAGGCCGCCGCGCTGGAGGACAGCCTGCTGCTGTCGCTCGGCCCGACGCACCGCTTCGATCTGCTGGACGTGCCGCGCTACCTGCATTCGCGCACGGTGCGCGCGGTGCTCGTCCAGGCGCTGCTGGACGCACCGTTCTTCCCGGCCCGCTGGCGCTGGGTGGCGACTACGGCGCTCACCGTCCCGCGTCGCCAGGGCGGCCGGCGCCGGCCGCCCCAGTTTCAGCGTCAGGATGCCGAGGACCTCATTGCGCTGATCTTTCCCGATCAGCTCGCCTGTCTGGAGAACATCCGGGGCGAGCGCGAGATCCCGGATCATCCGCTGGTGCAACAGACCTTGCGCGACAGTCTGGACGAGGTGATGGACGGGGCGGGGCTGGAGCGCCTGCTGCAGGGCCTAGAATCCGGCGCGGTGCGGGTCAGCGGGCGCGACCTGACGGCCCCCTCGCCCCTGGCCGAAGCGGTGATCAACGCCAAGCCTTATGCCTTTCTCGACGATGGCGCGGCCGAGGAGCGGCGCACGCGCGCGATCGCCACGCGCAGCGCGGCTTGGACCGAGGCCGCCGCGCCGACGCTGTGCGACGAAGCCGTCGTTGCGGCCGTCCAAGCGCAGCTCCGGCCGCCGCCGCGCGACGCCGAGGAACTGCTCGATGCGCTCGAGGTCTGCGGCTTTCTCGACGCTCATGAAGGCGCTGCCTGTCACCCCGAGGCCGCGACGTGGTTTGCGGCTCTGTGCGCGGCGGGGCGTGCCCACGCGCTCAGCCGGGGCTCCGATGCCCCGTTGTGGGTGGCGCGCGAACGGCTCGCCGAGGTGCAGTCCGCCTGCCAGGCGTCCGGGGGATCGAGCGCATGCGCCACGGCTTTGCAGCGCGTCCTGCGTGACCGGCTGGCGAGCCAGGCGCCCTCGACCGCGACTGTGCTTGCCGCGCCCTTGGGCGTCGCGGTTGCGGCGGTGGAGGCGGCGCTCGAAGCCTTGGCGGCGCAGGGCGAGGTCATGGCCGGAAGCTTTACCGCAGCCGGCGTGGCGCAGTGGTGCGAGCGGCGCGTCCTCGCGCGCCTGCAACGCGCCAGCCTGCAGCGGCGGCGCGCGCAGCAGGACACGGTCGGCGCGGCGGATTTTCAGCGCTTTCTGTTGCACTGGCACGGCCTAGACGCACCGCCGCAGGGTCCGGATGCCTTGTGCGCGGCGCTGGACCGGCTGGCCGGCTGGTCGGCGCCGGCGCCGGCCTGGGAAGGCGAGCTCCTGTCGGCCCGGATCAAGGGCTTTGCGCCCGCCGATCTCGACGCCCTGCTGTCACAGGGGCGCTATCTCTGGTTGCGCCTTGCGCTGCCGGAGGCCGGCGAGGCGGGCGACCGGCCGCGGTTTCGTGGGAGCAGCCTGCGCCAGATTCCGCTGACCCTCATTCCGCGCGGACAATGGCGTGCCTGGCGTGCGGTGGCGCCCTTGCCCGATCCGGGCACGATCCCGCTGTCCGGCGCCGCGCAAGGTCTCCTGGCGGCGCTGGAGGACGGCGGCGCACTGTTTCACGAAGAACTCATCGCCGAGAGCGGCCTGCTGTCCAGCCACGTCGATACGGCGCTGACCGAGCTCATCGGGTGGGGGCTGGTGACGGCCGACGGCTTCGCCGCGTTCCGGCGGCCCCGGCGGCGCATGCGCCGCGGCGATTTCGGCAGCGCGCGGCGGGCGGCGCATGCGAGCCCGTTGGCACAGGCCGGGCGGTGGTCGCGGCTGCGCCCGCTCGCGGCGACGGCGGACACCCGGGCGCGCTTTCCGACCCATGCGCTCGAAACCCTGGAGACGGTTGCGCGGACCTTGCTGCGCCGATACGGCGTCGTGTTCAAGGCGCTATTGGTGCGTGAAGGGCCGCTGCCGCCCTGGCGCGAGCTGCTGTATGTGTTCTGGCGTCTGGAAGCGCAGGGCGAAGTGCTGGGCGGACGTTTCGTCGCGGGCTTTTCCGGCGAGCAGTTCGCGCTGCCCGAAGCCGTCGGGCTGCTGCGGACGCTGGCGCGGGAAGCGGCGAGCGGGGCGGAAATCAGCCTCTCGGCCGCGGATCCCCTGAATCTCGCCGGCATCCTCACCCCCGGCGAGCGCATCCCGGCCTTGCCCGGGCGGCGGGTTCTCTACCGGGACGGGGCCGACGCAATCGGGGTGTAGACGACCCATGAAAAAACGCCGGGGGAGGCCCCGGCGTCGATGTTTGAAGCGATAACTGGCCTTGGGGCTTCAGAGCAGGGCGGCGACGCCCTCGCGTTCTTCGTTCAGCTCGCGGTAAGTCGCGTCCATGCGCTCGCGGCTGAAACCGTTGATCTCCAGACCCTGGACGATCTCGTACTGACCGTTCCTGCAGAGCACGGGATAGGAATAGACCACGCCTTCGGGGATGCCGTAGCTGCCATCGGAGGGGATGCCCATGCTGACCCAGTCGCCCTCCGCGCTGCCCAGCGCCCAGGTGCGCATGTGGTCGAGCGCGGCGGAGGCGGCGGAGGCGGCGGAGGAGGAGCCGCGGGCCTTGATGATGGCGGCGCCGCGCTGCTGCACCACGGGAATGAATTCATCGGCATACCAGCCCGGGTCCACCTGTTCCAGCGCGGCCTTGCCGCCGACGGTGGCGTGGTGCAGGTCCGGATACTGCGTGGAGGAATGGTTGCCCCAGATGGTGACCCGGCGCACGTCGTTCACGTGCTTGCCGACCTTGGCGGCAATCTGGTGCACGGCGCGGTTGTGATCCAGGCGGGTCATGGCGGTGAACTGCCGCCGATCGAGGCTTCTGGCGTTGCTGGCGGCGATCAGGGCGTTGGTGTTGGCCGGATTGCCGACCACCAGCACGCGGATGTCGCGGCTGGCGTGTTGGTCCATCGCCTTGCCCTGCACCGAGAAAATCTGCGCATTGGCTTCCAGCAGATCCTTGCGCTCCATGCCCGGCCCGCGCGGGCGGGCGCCGACCAGCAGGGCGTAATCGGCGTCCTTGAAGGCTTCCTCGGGGCGGTCGGTGGCGATGACCTCGGCCAGCAGCGGGAAGGCGCAATCGTTGAGCTCCATGACCACGCCTTTGAGCGCTTCCTGCGCCTGCGGGACTTCCAGGAGTTGCAGGATCACCGGCTGGTCCGGGCCGAGCATGGCACCTGAGGCGATGCGGAAGTTCAGCGCGTAACCGATCTGGCCGGCGGCGCCGGTTACTGCAACGCGTACAGGTTTTTTCATGGAAGACTCCCTAGGGTTCGCGGATACCGGGTACAGGGCGGAAGAGGGCGGGCGTTGGCGGCGCGGCCTCTGGAAAAGGCCGGTAGTGTAACAAAAATCAGTTTGCCGGTTGCTCGCTGAACAGCCCCAGCACCGTCCCCTCCGGCGCCCGAATGCGTGCGTATCGGCCATATCCCGGTACCGTGACGGGCGCCTGTACCACCACGCCTTCCAGATCCCGCACGCGCTGCAGAACGAGCTCGAGATCGGCCACGGCGATGAAGGCCTGCTGCGTCTCGCCGTCGGGACGGCTGGCGACCTCCAGCAGGCCGATGCGCGGCCCGCGCGCGGGCGTGGCCTCGCGGCAGTGTCGCCCATGCGCAACGAATGACCAGCCGAACAGCGCTGCGAGAAACTCCGCCAGACGGGGCGCATCGTGGCAATGCCATTCGACATGGGAAATCCATGCGCTCACGGATCGCTCCGGGCGGGTTGCCGCCCGAGCGGGCCGGGGAACCTCGATTTTCCCGCGCGGGTCGAATGGGGCATGAGTACGGCCGGAAGCGGCGTCGAGGGGGCAAATGTGCCGGGCATTGCGGTCTCTCGGTCCGGGTGGATCGGCGGACTACAATGATAGGCCACGCAGCGTGGTTGCGAACCTTTGGGCGATGACGAGGAGTCAAGGATGAACAGGCGAAAACACAGTCGGAACATGGTGTGGGCGCTGCTCTTGCTGCCCTGGATGGCGGTCGCGGCGGAGTGGCAGCTCGGCAAGGACGAGAGCGGGGTCCGCGTGTACTCGAGGGATGCCGCCGGAGGGGGAATCGAGGTCAAGGCGGAAACCACGGTGGACGCGCCGCTGGTGAGCGTGATGGCACTGATTCTGGATTATGACGCCGCGACACGCTGGCGCGCATCGATGATCAAGTCCATGAAAGTCAAGGACCAGCCGAATGATCACACCTGGATTCTGCAGGTCCACGCCGAGCCGCCATGGCCGTTGCCGGCCAACGAGAGCGTCATCGAGGCCCAGCTCCAGGCCAAACCCGATCGCGTGATCTACCAGTACAAGGAGCGTCCCGATCTGCAGCCGCCCGGCACCAAGAGCGCGCTGGGGGCGATGAACGGCGAATGGATTCTCAAACCGGCCGGGGAGGGGCGTACCCAGGTCACCAACGTCATGATGATGAAGCCCAACATTCCCGTGCCGGATTGGCTCATCAAACGCATGATCTACAGCACGCCGCATGAGCAGTTGATCAAGCTCGGCAAGGTGGCTGGAGAGCCGCAATACCGGCCCAGCGCCGCTCCTCCCAAAATCAAGGAGCTGCTGGCGCCGACCTTGAAGTCGGCCTCGCAATCGAGTCGGAATGGCGCCTCGGTTTCCTGAAGCCGATTGGTTGGTCGAGCAGATTCCAGAAGCAAGAAAGCTCCCACGGGTCGAACGGTGCGGGCGCTGGACCCGGTCGATCCGGAGCCCCTGCCGCAACCGGAACCGGAGATCACCCGGCTGAAGGGGCGAGGGGCCGAGCGGGACGTCGAAATCGAGGCCAGGACGGCGATTGCCGCAAATGGGGCGCGGTCTGACGTGACGGGAGCCAGTGACCTGTGCGAAGGCCGGAGGCCCGTCGCAACGGGGCGCCGGCCGGCCGCGGTCGCTGACGCGTTCGGCATTCGGCTGAGCGCCCCGCCTGGCGATGGAGGAAGCTGCGGTGGATGCCGCCATGCGTAGGCTGGCGGTCCGCTAGCCGCGGCCCGGCCATGGATCGCGATGCTCGCATCGTGAGTCGGACCGCACACACCGCATGGGGCATCCGCGCATGTGGCATCCGCAAGGGCTGCAAGTGCCGCCCCGGGGCAAGCGACTTCGCGTCGCGTCCAGACGCCCGCTGACACCGACCCGGATCAACGGGACGTGGTCGTGCGACTTCGTGTTCAACGTCTGCGCCAGCGGCTGGCAACCGAGGTGTTTGATGTGGTCGAGGAGCGCGGTCACGAGCGTATCGTGACCGACGGGGTCGCCGGCCGCCATTCCGGTTGGTGGTCGACACGCTGTCACCGTCGGTCCATAAGAAAAGTCGACAGATCAACCGGTTCGGCGTCGGCAGTTTAATGCCGCAGATCCTACGCCGGGTTCGCAGTTGACGGCGCAGGAACCGGAGCCCAAGGAAGGCTGACCCGATCCGCCGGATCGACGCAAAGGGCGCCGCCCCCGGGCAGCGCCTTTTTTTCTCAAGGTCCTCAGGCGCCGGTCGATACTCTCCATGAAGTCCTGCATCCGCTCGGGCTTCCGCCGCGCCCGGATAGACGGGCCGACGTGTCGAACCAAAAAACCAGGAAAAAATATCATGAACAAAAATCTGAAAATCGGTGCCTTCTCGGTCCTGTTCGGCGTGCTGCCGCTGGCTGCCCAGGCGGACATGACGGCCATTCCCTACGGCGAGCTGGCGGGGATCAACGGTCAGGGTCTGACGCTCGACATCGGCAAGACCAAGGACAAGGGCTTGTCGTTGTCGATGGATGCCACCGGGGGCAGCTTCTCGGTCGGCCCGTCGAAGAGCAAGTTCAGGACGCTGGGCTATTCCGATCCTGTCACGGGCGCTGCGTTCAGCTTCGATGGCGGCCGGGACAAGTCCAAGGGGTTGGGCTTCAGCTGGACCATGCCGACTGCGCCCTGATTCTTCCGTCCATCCGCGTCATCCCACAGCAGGGGCCCTCAGGGCCCCTGCTGTTTTCGAGGTCTGCCGTTTGCATCCTGCCGGGCTCTTTCTCTATAAACGAGAGTTCGACCCCCGAGCCCACGAGGCGCCGCCTTGCAGCAGCAATCATTCGGCTATCTGGCACTGGCGCTTGCGGTCGGCTTGCTGATCGGTCTGGAACGGGGCTGGCAGAGCCGCGCGCTCCCGGAAGGCGAGCGCATCGCGGGCCTGCGCACCTTTGGTCTTCTGGGGCTCCTGGGCGGCGTCGCCAGTCTGCTGGGCCAGCACTTGGGCGGCAGCGTTGCGGCCGCGATCGTCCTGGCGGCGGCCCTGGTCATGGGCGGCAGCTACCTGCTGCGGTTTCGCGCGGACGGCACCGCGAGCGCAACGACCACCGTTGCGGGACTGCTGACCGTGGGGCTGGGCGCACTGGCCGGGCTGGGCGAGTCGACTTTGGCAGCGGCGGGGGCGGTCATTGCCACGATGCTGCTCAACCTCAAGCCGATCCTGCACACCGGGGTGGCGCGGCTGCAGGCGCATGAACTGCGCGCCACGCTGAATCTGCTGCTGATCTCGGTCGTCCTCTTGCCGGTGTTGCCCAACGCGGGCTACGGACCCGGCGCAGTGCTCAATCCCTATCGAATCTGGATGATGGTGGTCCTGATCGCCAGCATCTCCTTCGCCGGCTATTTTGCGGTCAAGCTGCTGGGGCCGGGCCGGGGGATTCTGCTGACGGGCTTGTTCGGGGGCTTGAGTTCCTCCACGGCAGTGACCTGGAGCCTCGCGCGGATCGGGCGCAGCCAACCGGACTGGAGCCCGACGCTCGCAAGCGGCATTCTGGTGGCCTGCGGCACCATGTTCCCGCGCATCCTGCTGGTCGCGGGCCTGATGCATCCGCCCCTCTTGCCGGCCCTGACACTGCCGCTGGCCGTGATGGCGGGGGTGACCTACGGCGGCGCGATACTGATCTGGTGGCGGCAGCACCGACGCATCGACGCTCCCGTCCTGAGCCTGAGCAATCCATTCCAGCTGCGCATGGCGATGCGGTTTGCTGCCCTGCTGCTCGGCGTGCTGCTGCTGGCCGAATGGATCGAGACCCGATGGGGCGATCCCGGTCTCTATGGACTAGCGGTGCTGTCCGGTCTCTCGGATGTCGATGCGATCACGCTGTCGCTCGCGCGCATGGGGCAGGAGGGGCTTGGCATTCCGACGGTATTGCTGGGGATCCTGTTGGCCGCAACGTCCAACAACCTCGTCAAGATGGGACTCGCGCTTGCCTTGGGTGGGCGCGGGGTAGGCGTTCGGGTGGCGGCCGTCCTGGGCGCGGCCATGCTCTCGGGGCTGCTGATCGGCTTTTGGCTGAACGCAGCAGGCTAGCGGCCGACGGTCATGCTCGTACTTGCCGTCTGGTGTGGCAGTTCCACGCGGGCTAGCCCTTCCCCGCGCGGGTCAGACGCCGCCGTCAATGCATCGCTACGCCGGTCCCAGACAATGACCTGCATGTCGCCGTAACGGCGGGAAACGGCCTCCACATGATGGCCCTTGGCCGCCAGCGCCTCGATCACTGCGCCGTCGAAGGCTCCGGGCTCATGAAAGAGTCGGTCCGGCAGGTATTGGTGGTGATAGCGGGGCAGGGCGACCATGGTGCCGGTGTCGGCGCCTTCTGCAAAGGCCAGGCTGGCGAGGAGCACCATGCTGATGATGCGGCTCCCACCGGGCGTGCCGAGGATGGCGATGCGATCGCCCTGCTCGAGAAATGTCGGCGACATGCTCGAGAGCGGACGCTTGCCCGGGGCTATGGCATTGGCAGCACTGCCGACCAGCCCGTAGGCATTGGGCGCGCCCGGCGCGGCGGCGAAATCATCCATTTCGTTGTTGAGAACGACGCCCGTCCCAGGCGGCATGAAGGCCGAGCCGAACGGCGTGTTGATCGAGAGCGTCGCCGCCACCCGGTTGCCGTCGGCATCGATCACCGAGAAATGCGTGGTGTGGCGGTCCAGACCCGCTGAGCCATCGGGCGCGGGGGTGGCGCTCGGCGTGGCGCGGTCGGGGTCGATGTCTGCGCGCAGCGCGTCGGCATAGTCCGGGTCCAGCAATCGGGCGAGCGGCAGGTCGACGAAGTCGGGATCGCCGAGTTCGCGCGCGCGGTCGCGGTAGGCACGGCGCATGGCCTCTACGGTCCAGTGAATGCGCTCGGCCGGGGCTTGGGCGACCAGATCGACGCCCGCGAGGATCTGCAGGGCCTCGGCCAGCACCACGCCGCCCGATGAGGGCGGGGCGGCTGAGATGACCCGCATATCCCGATAGTCGAACTGGATCGGCGCGCGTTCCACGACCCGATAATCGGCCAGGTCCGCCGCGGTCCAGATGCCGCCCGCCTCGCGGACGCCCCGCACCAGACGTGCCGCGACCGGACCGCGATAGAAGCCGTCATGACCGCGGGCTGCCAGTGCCTGCAGGGTGTCCACCAAATCGGGCTGACGCAACCGCCAGCCGGGAACCGGCGCGAGGCCCGCGGCCAGAAAGGTTCGCCGCGCGGCCGGGGATGCGAGCAGCGCGGGCAACCGGTAGCCGGCCAACACGGCGTAGTCCCGACCGACGGCAAATCCCTCGCGAGCCAGGCGAATGGCCGGGTCGAGCGCTACGGCCAGTGGCAGGCGGCCGTAGTGCGTTGCCAGATACGCCAGGGCGGCGGGCTGGCCGGGAATGGCCGCCGCCAGCGCGCCGTCCTGGGCGCGGCGCGCCTGAAACCTACCCTTTTCGTCCAGATAGAGGTCGGCAGTCGCCGCCAGCGGGGCACGCTCCCGCCCGTCCACCATGACCGTCCGCTCGTCCGCGGCGCGGTGCAGCAGCCAGAAGCCACCGCCACCCAAGCCGGAGCCGGCCGGCTCCACGACGGCCAGCGCGGCGCTGATGGCAACGGCGGCATCGAAGGCATTGCCGCCCTGCGCCAGCACCGCGAAACCGGCGGCCGTCGCGGCGGGGTGCGCCGTTGCGATGGCGGCGCGTCCCGGACCTGCGGCGCCGCAGGCCACCGACCAGCACGCCAGAATCAGCAGCAGGGCGCCCGCGAAGCTGCATGCCAGCCGCGGACGGCGGTGCGTCACGCCTGGCCCCGCGCCGGCCCGAAGCGCTTGCGCAGTTCCGCGGCCACATTGGGCGTCACGAAGCTGCTGACGTCGCCCTGAAAGGCGGCGATCTCCCGCACCAGCGTGGAGGACAGGTAGGTGTAATGTTCCGATGGGGCGAGAAACATCGTTTCCACCGTGGGCGCCAGATGACGGTTCATGCCGGCGAGCTGGAACTCGTGCTCGAAGTCCGATACGGCGCGCAGCCCCCGCAGAATGACGTCGACGCCGTGCTCGCGGGCATAATCGACGGTCAGCCCCGAAAAGGACACCACCTCGACGTTGCGCAGGTGGGCGAGCGCGCCGCAGGACATGGCCACCCGTTCTTCCTTGCTGAACAGCGGCTTCTTGCCCGGATTGTCGGCAACCGCCAGGATCAGCCGTTCGAACAGCCGCGCCGCGCGCTCGGCCAGATCGACGTGGCCGCGGGTGATGGGATCGAAGGTGCCGGGATACAGGGCGAGCGCCATACACTGTCCTTCATCGAGACGGGGGGATGCGGGCAGTACCATGCTAACCCATGGTTTGCCGGGAAATCTCCCCAGGCGCCGCCGGCGCTTCGTCGGGCCGGGCAGTCGTTTGCAGCAACCGGAAGCGGATCTCCCCGGCCCGTCCTTCGCGCCAGACCGACCATCCCGCCGGCAGGATCGGATCCCGGTCGCGTGGCATTTCCACATAGACCTTGCCGCCGGGACGGACCGCGCCGGTCCGCTCCAGTGCGGCAAGCACCGGTTCCCAGAGCGCGTCGGCAAACGGGGGATCGACGAAGGCGATATCGAATGGACGGTCATTGCCGGCGAGCCAGTCCAGTGCCGCGGCGGGGTGGCAGGACACGCCGTCCATGCCGATTCGCGTGAGTGCCGCCCGCAGATGACTGATGACGTGCGGGTTGCGATCCACCAGCACCACCTCACGGGCCCCGCGCGAGCGCGCCTCCAGCCCCAGCGCCCCGCTGCCGGCAAAGAGATCCAGACAGCGCGCGCCGGGCAGGTCCGGCGCCAGCCAGTTGAACAGCGTTTCGCGCACCCGGTCCGGTGTGGGCCGCAGCCCGGGCACCGGCGGGAAGTCCAGCCGGCGACCGCGCCAGTGGCCGGCGATGAGGCGGATCTGGTTGCGCCTGGCCGAAGCCATCCTTAAGCGCCGCTGCCCAGATGCAGTCCGACCACACCGAGCACGATGAGGCCGAGGCTCAGCCCCTTGAGCATGTTCCACGATTCCCCGAACCAGATGACGCCGATGCCCGCGATCACAATGGAGCCCCGACCCGCACGCCGACTACTCGACCGTGACGGACTTCGCCAGGTTGCGCGGCTGGTCGACGTCGAGGCCCTTCGCGGCGGCGAGCTCCATGCCGAAGATGTGCAGCGGCACGACCGCGAGCAGCGGCTCGAAGAAGCGCGAGGCGAGCGGGATGCGGATGACCTCGTCGGCGTGCGGCAGCACCGCGACGTCGCCGGCCTCGGCGATGGCGATGACGCGCGCGCCGCGGGCCCGGATCTCCTGGATGTTCGAGACGACCTTCGCGTGCAGCGAGTTCTCGTCGCGGGGGCTCGGCACGATCACGAACACGACCTGGCCGGGCTCGATGAGCGCGATCGGGCCGTGCTTGAGCTCGCCCGCCGC
>PKCW01000014.1 GCA_002862965.1 Pseudomonadota bacterium | reverse complement strand
CAAAGCCGTCGCAGGTTCCGAGTTGTCCCCACTGCGGCAGCGCCATGGTCAAGCGTACAGCCGCGAAAGGACCGCACCCCGGGCGGTCTTTTTGGGGCTGCCCAAGCTACCCCCGGTGTCGTGGTATCCGGCCGATCTTGTGAGCCAACTCAGCCACTTGGTGCAGGCCGCAGCATACCGTAGCGTACCGCCAAGCTCCGACCGAATTTCCCGCCAAGTACATACGTAAGCTTCCCCGTCAAGCAGGCACTTCAAAAGTAGAACCATCGGCGGTTAGTTGTCGGTACTTGGCGGGCGTCAGCTTCGACGCAGCGCCCCGATCGGGGTCCATGGAGGCGGAAGAACCCCGCCCGCCTCCATCCGTGGCGACCTTAGACCTCGAGGTTCGCCAGTTCGGCGTAGGCCTTGCGCAGCCAGACCTTGACGCGCTGGCGCTCCAGCAAACCCAGTCCGGTGAGTTCCTTGTCGCCGCTGTGGGCCGCTGCCCAGAAGCTGGTGCTGCGCGCATCGATGCGGGCCATCGCCGAGTCGTGCAATCGCGGCACCGTGGCCACCCGGGCCCCCAGTGCCAGGGCGCGTTCCTTCTGGCCGGATTTCTCGAGGATGTCGAAGTCGTCACCCCGAAGCTGGTTGAGTACCAGGACATAACCGAGTTGGTTGTCGAAGCGATCCAGCAGCTTGCTCAACAAGTCCACTGAATCCTTGCCCGAGTCCATCACATGCCAGTAACGCACGGCGATGCCGGATTCGTGCGCCAGCTCCAGCATCCCGGACTCTTCCATCCACTGCACCAGGGGCTGGTGGGTCTGCGCCGCCAGATCCACGATGATCCGCCGATCGGCATCGTCCGTCGCCGATTCGACCACGGCGTCCAGGCTTTCGTAACGGTCGATCACCACCGGCGAGGCGTAATCGGGATAAAACCGCAGCAAGGCGCCATGCGAACGGTCCGAGTCGAATCCCAGGAACGGCATGTTGTGGTCGATAAAGTATTGAGCCAGCAGGCGCGCGACCAAGGATTTCCCCACGCCGCCCTTCTCGCCGCCAATGAAATGAATCGTTGCCATGGAAATCGCGCTCCTGAGTGAAGGGTTTTCGGGAAATTCTGCAATTTTGAATCAAGGCACCATCAGCAGGGCGCCCGGCGGGAGCAAGCCTAGCGTAAGCCCAGGTGCGCATGATGACAGATTCTTGATGGTGACAGGGCTGGAGGGCTCAAGGGCTCGAGAATGCTGTCCTATTCCGCTGAACCCCGCTTCTTGATTTGTATGAGTAGTCTTTCTGCTTGGGCCTCTGCGGCGATACGAGAGTCGGCATCGAGCCGTTTATCGCAATAGAGCTGTTTGTTGCTGACGTCGGTAGAGTCCACGCTCGGAGAA
Source organism: Pseudomonadota bacterium (assembly GCA_002862965.1). GTDB lineage: Bacteria > Pseudomonadota > Gammaproteobacteria > UBA5335 > UBA5335 > Macondimonas. The sequence continues at coordinate 11,284 of PKCW01000014.1, read as the reverse complement.
CCCGAGTTTAAGATAACAAGGCGCCAAGCACACCCCAAGATTGGGTTCAAGGGTGGGGCGCCATAGTTTCCACCCGTTAGCCAGTAGGCGATGTTACGTTGCGCCTGATAGTTACCAGCCATCGCTTTCTTTTCCAATGCTTCGTACTCATTCATAGATGAGGCGGAAGAAAAAGCAGAAACAAGCGACGCCGAACAAAAGATCAATGACTTACTCACAAATTGTCTTTCATCGGCAAAGAGATGGGCAAAGTACCTAACGCAAAGCTAAGCCAACCGCTGGAGTGTGCCGGAGGCGGGTCGGTTTAGGCGCAAAATCAGGCTAAGCGCTACTCTTCTTTGCCAAATCCACTGAGAGCATAACCATGTCCCTAATTTGAATTCCATTTTCATATATCGGATCTTTGTAATTATCCACGAAGAAATTCTTTCTGACATTGAAAATCTCGAAGCCAGACTTTTTATAAAATTCCATTTCTTTAAAGCACTGGTCGCACGTGCCAACAAGTAACTTATTAAGACCCCTGATCCCGGCAATTTCTTTTATGTAGCCCAGCAGCATTGTTCCAACCCCATTCCCTTGCAGCCCCTCCATTACGGCGATATTTTTAATCTCTACGGTATATTCTTCTTCTGCCTTTAAGATAAATGCAGCTATTATTTTTTCCGCAATTTCGGCAACAAAGACTTCTCCATTATGTATGTTTTTATCTATTGACTCTCTTGTGTCGTCAGAAAGCAATAACAAATCATAGGGGGCTTGTTCATTTTTACGGAGAGGCCTTATTTTCATTCCAGGCATCCTTGTGCGTAATTGGGGCGGGTGCAATAGGGCGCAGACCACAGTTTCTATCGAGTCCCGAAAAAACGCCGTGGTCTGTTACCTGGGCTGCTGGGGTAGGCTTGGAGTTATCGGGTACGTTTGATGATGAACCCATTTTCAATTTTCTCAAACCCAACCTTGGGGTAATACGCCATCGCTTCAGGTGCAGATAGCAGGACAAGCGCCACCTCTTCCCCAATAGCCGAGCGAACGCGCGCAATAAGTTCACGTCCGATGCCGTGCTTCTGAAACGACTTGTCCACGGCGAGATCGGACAGGTAGCAACAATAGCTGAAATCAGTCAGGGCGCGGCATACTCCAACGAGCTTGCCGTCGTGCCAAGCGGAGAAAATCAGGTTTGCGTTGGAAAACATACGCTCAATCCGAGCCAAATCATTGATGGGGCGACGAATGCCCGATGCATCAAAAACCGCAGCTACATCAGGAGCGGCAAGAGGAAAATTATGACGGTATTCAATCGCTGACATAGACGCCTTCCGTTCAAATGCACCCGACCGGCGAAAGCGGGTTAATTCGCTGTAGCCGGCCGGGTGCAATGCAGTGTCGGACACCCAGCCTTATTTCTCCATGACCACGTTCCAGGGGCCATCTGCCTGAATGAAGAACACGGCGGGCTCTTTGCCTTCGACCTTTGCAATGTGCGGTGCCTTGTCGGTCAAGGCGAAATACGCTCCCGGGCCGAGTTTGTAGTCCTTGCCATCCGCGGTGAGTGTGATCGCACCCGACACCACCGTGACGTAATGATCCGTGTCGTGATGATGCATCGGCGTCACCAGACCGACCGGATACGACAGGAAGAAACGACTCGCGCCTTTCTCCATGTCGCCGGAAACGGGAGCCGCCTTTATGCCGTTCCCCATGTCTTTCCATTTGAGATCGGCCTTCGTCATCACGACTGCCGACCCATCGGCGACAGCGATCATCGGTAACCCCGTCATCAGCGCCGCTGCAAGCGAGATGGCGCGTGCGTAACTGGAAGTCATTTGGTTGCTCCTTTTGCAAGCGGAAGCAATTGATGGCCGCTTCCTGATGCCCAACGTAGTGCCAAGAAATCTCTGCAATAGCTGTCGTGAGGGGCGTTGGCCGAGGCAATCACCCGGCTGATTCTGCCGGGCGTCGTGATGTCGGATCGACAGTGGCGGCTCAGGACAGCGCATCGGCAATGCTGCGCCATTGGCGGTTCTCGATCCATGCAAAGCGGCAGCGTCCGCCGCTGCGCCGCGCCCATAGCTCCCCGATGCGCTGCTTCTCGCGGCTGTCACGGTTGCCGGCGATGAGCGCGCCCTTGTACTCCACGGCGACCAGCGGACCGTCCGTCATCTGCACCACGAAGTCCGGGTAAAAGCGGTCCGAGGCGGTTTGCAGCCAGAACGAGGTTGGCTTGCGGTCCACGTTGCGCACCCACCAGTCCACGCCGGCAAGCTCGTTCGCGATGAACTGGGCACACTCGAATTCCTCGCCCCTGCTATCGAGATTGCCGATCACCGGGAAGAAATGGCGGCGCAGCGCGACGAAGCCCGTGTACGCCGTGTCGTAGGCATAGCGCCCCGGCGCCAACGCCACGGCGTGCTCGTCGCGCACGGCGAATGCGTCCTCGTCGGCAAACAGCCCGTCGAACACCCGCTGCTTGACCTGCACCAATCCGACCGCCAGCTTGCGTTCCAGCGCCCCGCGCAGGCGGAACTTCCGGTAGGCGAGTTCATCCAGCGCGAAGCTGCGCGTCTCGATCAGGTGCGTCACTGCCGCGTCGATCCAGGCCACCTTCTGGCCGCGCTCCGCATAGGTGCAGCTCAGGTTGCGGTCGAGCCAGTAGACCAGATCGGTCTGCTGCCAGCCCTGTTCGCGCCCGAACAGCGCGAGCTGGCTGTCGAGCCGGTCGTAGACGTCGCACTGGATTTTTTCCAGTTGCGAGACGCTGAGCGAGGCGCGGCGCATGGCTTCCACGTCGCGGGCGAATTCGGCCTCCGTGAGATACGGATCGAAGTCCGAGATTTCCCAATCCGCATCCAGCAGCGGCGTTTCGTCGAACACATCGAACAGGCCGTACTGCGTGTAGCCCAGCAGCGGGATGCGCGCCGTGCGGCCGAGTTCGGCCGGCGTGGGCTCGCGGGCGGGCGGCGCGACGGCCAGCGCGAGCGCCGTATCCAACCCTTCACGCACCGCCTGCACGGCGGTCGGCTGCGTGAAGGTTTCCGCCAGTTGCTGGCTCTGTCTGGGTGCGAGACCGCCTTTCACCGTCAGCGTGCCGCGCTCGGGCGATACCTCCACCCGGTCGCGCAGCGCCTTGGGCAGCGCGGCCAGTGCCGCGGGGTCCGGCAGCGCCACGCCATCATCCAGCGGCGGCAGCGGGATCACGACGTCCGCCACCGGCGCGAACAGGTCGCCGACCGGGAAATCCGGCGCGGTGCGGATCAGTGCGCGGGTGTCGAGCCGCTCGAAACCGTTCTGCACCAGCCCGTCGCGCAGCCCCTGCACCGTGGCCGCGAGTTCGGACGACACCACATAGGCGTAACTGCGGTTCAGCGCCTCCTGCTGCTTGCGCGTCACATGCGGCATGCGCAGCACGCGCCCCAGCACCTGCTCCACCGCCGTGCTGGAGGTGGTGTTGCGGAAGGTGAACAGCACGTAGGCGAACGGGCAGTCCCAGCCCTCGCGCAGCTTGTCCACGGTGATGATGAACTGCGGGTAATCGGGCCCGCCCAGCGTCCGGCCGGCCAGCTCGTCCACTGCGCCGGTGGCGATGGCGATGTGCTCGGACGCGATGGCGAAGTCGTCGATCAGATGCTGCTTCACCCGCTCCGGCGTGAAGGTCTCCTTGCCGTCCGCCCGGCGCTCGGCCTGGATCAGCATCACCACCGGCGCGATGGTCTCGCCGGTCGCCTGCCGCTCCGCTTGCGCCGCCTGCTCCAGTTGCCGCAGCCGGCCGATGGCCTCGGTCAGCGACACCCGCCACTCGGGATGGATGGCCAGCTCCAGCGGCAGCTTCAACATGTCTTCGGCCTGCAACGTCGCGGCCGACACGCTGCGCAGCACGTTGGAGGGCTGGCTGTCGCGGTCCGGCGTGGCGGTCAGCTCCAGCACGCAGGCCGGCTCGAAGCGCGCCAGCGTATCCACCGCCAGCGGTGTGCCCTGGTTGTGCGCCTCGTCCACGATCACGAACGGCCGGCGCCGGCGAATCACCTCCACCAGCGACCGCTCGCCGTCCGCGGCGCCGGTGAAGTGCGCCATCAGCGCGCCGTTCTGGCGATAGACGCGCAGCCCGTCCGCGCTGTCGCGCTTGAAGCTCTGCATGGTGGCCACGATGATGGTGTTGCCGGTGTCCAGCGTGGCCGGCTGCACCGACAGGGCCGCGTCGATGTCCAGCACGTGCACCGCGCCGAACAGCGCGCGCATGTCCTCGTGCAGCAATTCGCCCGGCGTCTTCAGCGCGCGCAGGGTCTGCTCGCGGATCGGCTCCGACGGCACCAGCCACAGCACCAGCGCGTGCTCGGTGGCCAGAAATTGCTCGTTCACCCGGCGGATGGCCTGCCCGGCCAGCCGCGTCTTGCCGCCGCCGGTCGGCACCCGCAGGCACACATAGGGCGTCAGCGGCGCGCCCGGCAGCGGGTGGTAAGGCAGGGCATGGCCGAAATGCGCGTGCGTCGATTCGGCGAACGCCGCCGCCGGGTCCTTCAGTTCGCGGCAGCGGGCGAGAAAGGCGGCGAAATCGTCCAGCAACTGCGCCTGGTAGGTTTTCAGTTCGCTCATGCGTCTTCCCCGTAGCGGGAGGCGGCTTCGTTGACGCTTGCAGCCGCGGACTCGGGTGGCGGCGCGATCAGCCGGAGCTGGCCGTCTTCGCCGATGACGAGCAGCGTCCCGGTCTGGCGCGCCACCTCCCGCGCGCGGCGCGCGGCCCGTTTCAACGCCTCGTAAGAAGCCGGAATGTCCGCATGGCGGGCGCCGTCCAGAGGTCGCAGGCTCATGGTTTTTCGCTCCAGTCCAACAATCGTGGTTGCGCCCCGGCGTTGTCGTAAAGCACCCAGGCGTCGACCACGGGTGCGTAGAGCCGGTGAAAGTTCTCCCGCCCCGCTGCGAAGCGCCGGCGGATGGTGTCGGGCGGTATGTCGTGACCGCCCTGCTTCACCCGCTGGGCGACACGGGCGATCGCCTCGTCGGGGGAATTGAGTTGCAGAAAGATCAGCTCGACCGTGTAGCCGGCCGCCTGCCAGCGCTTTATCCAGCGCAGATACACGCGGCCGGACAACGTGGTCTCGAACGCGAAGCTCTCGCGGGCGGCGAAATGCCGGGCCATCGCGTCCAGCATGAGTCGGGCCGCCTGCACGGCGGCGCGCTCCGGGGCGAAGGGCGCCAACCCCGCGGCGATGAGGTCTGCATTGATGAAGACCGGGCAGGCCGCCTCATTGGGCAGAAACTCGCGCGCAAAGGTGGTTTTCCCCGCGCCATTGGGTCCGGCGATGACGATGACCTTGGGCGCCGTCAGAACCACGTCTTCACCGCCAGTTCATAAGGCAATTGGTGGAAGGTGATGCCGAGCGCGGCGAGTCTTTTCCGATCGAAGCGCGTGCGCGCGCCATACACCACGCGCTGCCCGGCAAAGCCCGGCGGCGTTGCGTTCAAGAGCGCCAGCGTGCGCTGGTTCAGCACATTGCCGCCGAGATCGGAGCGGTCCTTCAGGATGCCGTTGTAGAGCAGATAGACCGCGCGGCCGGCGTGGATGCCCAGCAGCGGCGAGCGCCCACCGCCCGGCCCGGTTCCGGCCCCGGAAAGCGAGGGCGCGGAACCGGCGCCGGTTTCCAGAAACCAGACGAATTCCGCCAGTTGCGCAAACGTCACATCGGGCCGGATGGCGCCGTCGGCACGGAACAGCGGCTCCGCCGACAGCCGGCAGAACTGGAAGCCGCCGCCCAGGCCCGGCACCCGATTTTTCTCCCTCTCCCCTTGGGAGAGGGCCGGGGTGAGGGCCTCTTCATCGGCGCTGCCGGTGACGCCCTCATCCCCAGCCCCGCTCCCGCTGGCGGGAGCCGGGAGCGTGGCCTGGCCGCGCGCGTAGCCCTGCGCCACGCGCCGCACGCGCTCGGCAGTGACGTTCTGCGCAATGTTTTCGTCCATTTCGACCAGGATGAAGCGGCGGTTGCCGCCGTCCTCGGCGTTCTGCTTGAGCACCGCATGGCCGGTGGTGCCGGAGCCGGCGAAGCTGTCGAGCACCAGCGAGTCGGTGTCGGTGGCGATTTGCAGGATGCGCTGGATCAGATCAATCGATTTGGGTGTATCGAACGATGCGCTTGTCCCCATAATTTCAAGTACCGACTTCGTTGCTGAATCTGTAGTTCCGACTTCTTTAGCTTGCCAAAGAGTATGCGGCGTCAAGCCGCGACTCACCTCTCCTAAAAACTTCTTCTGGCGAGGTACGTTGTTTCCGTTGGGGCCGAAGTAGATGCGATTGTCGGCGACGAGTTCTTCAAACCGCGGCTTGGTTACGATCCAGCATCTGCCTTGCGGTGGATTCAGAACTCGTCCGCTTGGTGTTGATATTGAGTAAAACTGGGCAGCCGTTCCGTGTCCCGCTTGAGCGTTCAGAGAAACTGACTGCCATGCCCCGCGCGGATCGTTGTCGGGATTCTTGTGCCGATCTCTCGCTTCTTGGCTCAAAGGCAGCTCACCCCTGGTTTTCTCGAAAAGTGGGAGTCTTCGTGCGTAGCACAACACGTAATCGTGACTGAAGGAAAAGACTCGACGGTTCTCTCTAGTGGTGCGCTTCTCCCAAATAAACGTGGCAGCGAAGTTTTCAGCCCCGAAAATCTCATCCATCAGCAGCCGCAGCGTCGCTACCTCGTTATCGTCGATGGAAACGAAAATCGCCCCGTCCTCGCGCAAAAACTGCCGCAGCAGCACCAGCCGCGGATACATCATGCACAACCAGCGGTCGTGGCGGTCCAGCGTCTCGCCCTCGCGGCCGACCACCTCGCCCAGCCAGCGGCGAATCTCCGGGCTGTTGACGTTGTCGTTGTAGGCCCAGCCCTCGTTGCCGGTGTTGTAGGGCGGGTCGATGTAGATGCACTTCACCTGGCCCGCGTAGCGCGGCAGCAGGGCTTTCAGCGCGTGCAGGTTGTCGCCCTGCACGATGAGGTTGCCGGGCGCATCGGCGCCGCCGTCGGCATCGCCGCACGACAGCGCCGGCACCGGCTCCAGCAGGCGGAACGGCACGTCCTTGTGGTGCCGGACGACGGCTTCCTTGCCGATCCAGTTGAGCACGGGCATGAAAAAATCCTGTGTCCGGGTAGGGGGAATCGTATCGTGCCGGGCAAGGCGCTGCGCGGCCAAGGCACGATTTTGCCTGTGCGAAACGCTTTTCGCCTCTCTGGAAAGCCGCGCCGATCCCGCGGCGCGCGTTCAGCGTCGCCGCGACAGCCGCAGCAGGCGGTCGAGGTGGCGTTTGCTGCCCCAGGCGCCGATCGCGATGCAGGCCAGCCCGACGAGGCGGGCGAGGACGACTTCGGGCAGGGCGTTGCCGTCGGGCGGCCAGAAGGTGCCGCTGGGGCTGGCGGGCAGGGGCTGAAGGCTGCGGTAGAAGGCGAGCGCGAGCAGGCCGATGCCGAGGACCCACCATTTGCGGCGGTGGCGCTCGATGGCGCCGGGTGCGGATTCGGACGGCGGGGATGGGGGCGATTCGGACATGGGTCACCGATCTCCGGGGCGATGGTCGCCGCCCCGAAGATCGGCACCCGAAGGCTCATTTCCCGTGGTGATGGGCGGCGTGGACGGCCTGGAAGGCGGCTTCGAAATCCAGCACCTTGCCGCCGAAGCCCTTGGCGAAGCGCTCGGCCTCGTCTTTCTTGGCGAACGCCAGGAAGGACGGCTCGCAGCAGGCGGTGAAGCTCGATCCACGCACATAATAGGCAGCGCGGGCGTCGATTTCATCCCCGCGCAGGAAGTCCAGCGTCCGGGCTTTCACGCCTTTGGGCGCGTCTTTGAGCATCGCCAGACCGCAGCCGGCGCAGCCCAGGCGTTCTTCCTTGCCGTCGGGCTGGACGAGCACGAAGCCCACGTGCGCGTTGGTCATTTCCTTGCCGCACATGCCGCAGGTCGCGGGTTCGTCGGTCCCCTGCGCGGCCAGCGCCATGCCCGGAGCGCCGGCCGCCAAGCCGCATGCCAAGGCCAATCCCATGATCCAGTGCCTGATTCGCATCGATGGTCTCCTCGTGATGGTCCAAGATCCGGTGTCAGGGAAAGTGTGCGTGGGGCGGTGCTGCGGGGGCTTGATCCGCATCAAGAAGCGCCGCCACGGGACGCATCGCCTTCGCCAGCAGGGCGCAGGTGCCGTAGACCACGAGGCCGGCGAACACGATGTCGCTGAGGAAATGCCCGCCCGCCGCCATGCGCCAGAAGCCGATCGTGCCGCCCGCCGCGAGTCCGGCGAGCAGCCAGGCGCGACGGCGGCGCGGATCGACGAAGGCACCGGCCATGAGGAAAAAGGCCAGCGCCGCATCGCCGCTGACGAAGCCGCAGTTGCTGTCGCATTCGTGCGTGGGGGCGAGCGGCGGCGTATAGCGCTGCGGGCCGCCGAACTCGGCGACATAGCTCGGCCGCGCCCGGCCCCAGTGTTCCTTCAGGCCCAGATTGACGATGAGTCCGGGCCCGACCAGCAGTGCCAGCAGCAGATAGAGCCAGCCGCGCCGAGGCAGTCCCCGCCACCGGCCGCCGGCGCGGGTACGCATCAGGCCGATCAGGAAGACCAGCAGCGCCCCGGCGCCGGCGAGGCGCACGCCGCGCTTCTGCCAGAGGCTGATGGGCAGATCGGTCCACCAGAACTCGCGCGGGGCGAGGTAGAACTGGCGCGCCGTCCACAGGTCGAGCGCGGGCCAGCGCCAGAACAGGACGCCCAGCACGAGGCCGAGACACAGCGCGGGATAGACGGGCAGGCTCCGGTTCATGGTGCGTCGCTCCGGGCGGGGTAGCCGGTAAAGCCCTGCAGGCGATAGAGCGCGTGGATGCGCGCCCGGCCGCCTTGGGGCTGCAATGCCCCGCCCAGCGATTCGACATGGGCGAAATGGGGCAGGATGGCGGCCGTCTGCGCGGGGGAACCGATCAGCAGCCAGGCGGGACAGGCGGCGTGCGCAAGGTCACGGGTGAGATCGAAGTGATCGCGAATCGGGCCGGGCGGATGCCACTTGACGATTGGCGCGGGCCGCGGCACGGCGTAGTAGGCCATGGCGGCGGCGGTGGCGCGATCCGCGACCAGCACGCAATCGGCGGGATAGCGCTGGCGCCAGGGGGCAACCTCGCGGCCCAGCGCCTCCCAGCCGCGCAGCCGCTTGAACGGATCGGCGCGCAGCGGGAAGCGGGCATCGTCGTCACCCCAGCGCAGCACGGCGCCGGCCAGCGCCAGCCCCAGGAGGACGTTCAGCGCCAGCGCCGTGCGCAGCGCCGGCCGCCAGCGGCAGGCCAGGAGGCCCCGCGCCGCGAGGATCGACCCGGTCACGTAGGCGCTCACCGCCCAGTTGGCATTGGCGCCGGCGATCGCGGCCAGCGCCAGGTAAAAGACCAGCACCGGCGCGGTGAACCAGAGCAAGCGCCGAATGCCGGGATCGGCGGGCGGACGCAGCGCCATGACGAGGCCGAGAAACACCCCCGGCCCCAGCAGCGCGGCCTGGCTGGCGAGGAAGCCGAGCAGCGCGCCCGGATGCAGACCCGCGCCGCCCAGCTCGGCGTCCGCGCCGGTGTGCCGGTAGCTGACGAACTGATGGATGGCGTTCCAGACGAGGTTGGGCGCATAGCAGGCGCCCGCGACGATCAGGGCCAGCGCCGCGCCGCGCCGGGACGTGCGGCCGCCGCTCAGCGCATGCCCCAGCCAGCCGAGCAGGAAAAACGCCATGGCGTACTTGGCGAGCAGGCCCAGCCCCAGCGCCAGTCCCAGCGCCGGCCACCAGAGGCCGCCGCGCCGCTCGGCCTCGATCAGGGCATAAAGCGCGGCGCTCCAGAAGAACAGCAGGGGCGCATCGGTCGAGATGAGCAGGCTGGAAAAGCCGACGGCCGGCAGGGTGAGGTAGACGAGGGCGGCGGCGGCCCCGGTGCGCGCGTCGTAGAGCGCCCGGCCGGCGAGCAGGATGAAGCCCGCCGTGCCGGCATGCAGCAGCGGCGAGGCGAGGCGCACGGCCCATTCGCCGTCCCCGGCAAGGCGGGTGGTGAGCGCGATCAGCCAGGCGATCAGCGGCGGCTTGGAGTAATAGCCGGCGGCCGGCTGAGTGGACCACAGCCAGTACTGCGCCTCGTCCACGAACAGATCCAGCGGCGAGGCCACGAGCAGCGCGATGCGCAGGGCGGTCAGCAGGGCGATGACGCCCAGCACGAACGAGGCGCCGGTCGGGGCCCGGGCGCGCGAGACGGGGCGTGGCGCAGCTTGCATGGGGTCGCTTGTCGAGTCATCGGCCTTTCACATGGAAGCGATAGGCTAACGGGCTTTCGCGACGATTCCGTGAAGGCCGCCATGCCTGTCCCGCCCGATCCATTCCTGCGCGCCGCTGTGGCCCGGCTGCTGCTGTCGTTGGGCGCGCTGGCGCTGTTCCTGCCCGGCTTCTTCAGCCTGCCACCCACCGATCGGGACGAATCGCGCTTTGCCCAGGCCAGCCGGCAGATGCTGGAAGACGGCGACTACCTGCACATCCGTTTCCAGGAACAGGCCCGGCTCAACAAGCCGGCCGGCATCTACTGGCTGCAGGCCGCCGCGGCGCGACTGGCCGGCGCGGGCTGGGACAATCCCGTCTGGCCGTATCGCCTGCCGTCGCTGTTGGGGGCGCTGGCGGCCGTGGCCCTGACGGCGCGGCTGGGGGAACGCATGGGCGCGCCCGGTACGGGCTGGCGCGCCGGCGCGCTGCTCGCGCTGACCGTGCTGCTGGGCGTGGAAGCCCGGCTGGCCAAGACCGATGCCGTCCTGCTGGCGCTGGTGGTGGCGGCCCAGGCGGCACTGTGGGTCATCTATCAGGCCCGTCGGGCGGGTCGTGCTGCGCCCTGGCCGGCGGTGCAGGGATTCTGGATGGCGCAGGCCGCCGCGCTGCTGGTGAAGGGGCCGATCGCCCTGCTGGTGTCGGTGCTCACGGTGCTCACCCTCGCGCTGGCCGACCGCGATGCGCGGCTGTGGCGCGCGCTGCGGCCGGGCTGGGGCGCGCTGTGGTTCGCCGTGCTGGTGCTGCCCTGGCTATGGGCCATCCACCGGGCGAGCGACGGCGCGTTCTGGCACGACGCCGTGGCGCGCGATCTGCTCGCCAAGGCGGCGCGCGGGCAGGAATCGCATGGCGCGCCGCCGGGCACGCATCTGCTGCTGACGCCCCTGACGCTCTGGCCCGCGGTGCTGCTGCTGGCGCCGGGTCTGGCGGCCTGCTGGCGCGCCCGCGCCGAGCCCGCCGCGCGGTTCCTGCTGGCCTGGGCGCTGCCCTGCTGGCTGTTG
>PKCW01000315.1 GCA_002862965.1 Pseudomonadota bacterium | reverse complement strand
CAACGCAGCGTCATCGAGCGCCGCAAGGAACATCGCCGCGGAGTGTTCATATCCAGCTTGCGTGAAGTGAATGTAATCCCAACCGGCCAGCGGTGGGTCAACGGCTCTCCAGCTGAGCATCCCACCCGGCCCTCCCTGGGCCATCTGCCAGTCCCAGAATGCACACTCGAACTGGGGGGCCACCTCTCGCTGCACCTGGGCCACAAGCGCGGTGCGACCCCAGATTTTGTAGGTGTGCCCCTTCCTCACGATGGTGGCACGGTCGCTCGGCCCCACCAGGATGCAGGGGGTCTCGGGAAGCACTGCTCGCACCACCGACAACACACCCGTGAGATCCTCACGGTACCGAGGCATCGAGTAGTCGGTGTCGGCGCCCTCGTTCGTGCCATAAGCCAGCACGATCAGGTCGGGCGCCAGGCGCTCGAGCGCGGCCCCGAGGGCGGCCTCGAACGCGGGTCGGTCGGCAAAGGCGGTGTGGTCGATCGTGAGCGCCGGGATGCCCGCCGCCCGCGCCCGCTCGAGGCCGGCCGCGGCGGGGCGATTACTGACGACGCCGACCACCCGATAGCCCTCGCGGGCCTCGGCATCGAGCAGGGCCTGAAGGTTGCTGCCCGCGCCCGAAATCAGCACCGCAACGCGCAACGGCGCGTTCATGCGCCGGCGAGGACGACGGTGGGCCGCGCTGCCTCGGCGGCCTCGATGTGGCCGATCACGGCGCCCGGCGCGCCCTGCGCCGCGAGCAGGGCGAGCGCCGGCTCGGCGGCCTCGGCCGGCAGGCAGACGGCCATGCCGATGCCGCAGTTGAAGGTGCGCCACATCTCGGCCTCGGGCACCGCGCCCGCGGCCTGCAGCCAGTCGAAGACGGCCGGGCGACGCCAGCGGCCGGGGTCGATCACGGCACGCGTCCCGGCCGGCAGCACGCGCGGCAGGTTTTCGACCAGGCCACCGCCGGTGATGTGGGCCAGCGCATGCACGGGCTGCGCCGCCAGCAGCGCGAGCACCGGTTTGACGTACAGCCGCGTGGGCATGAGCAGGGCCGCGCCCAGGGTGGTGTCCCCGATCGGCGTGTCGAGCGGGGCCTGACCCTGGGCGAGGATGCGACGAATCAGCGAATACCCGTTGGAATGCGGGCCGGAGGAGAACAGCCCCAGAATGGCGTCCCCCGGCGCCACGGCGCGGCCGTCCAGGATGCGCGCGCGTTCGACGACACCGACCGCGAATCCGGCCAGATCGAAATCGGCCTCGGCGTAGAGCCCCGGCATCTCGGCGGTCTCGCCACCGACCAGGGCGCAGCCCGACGCGGCGCAGCCGGCGGCGATGCCTTCGATGACCGTTGCCGCACGGTCCACGTCCAGGCGCCCGGTCGCGTAGTAGTCCAGGAACAGCAGCGGCTCGGCGCCCTGCACGATCAGATCGTTGACGCACATGGCGACCAGATCGATGCCGATGGTGTCGAGCCGGTCCATGTCCAGCGCCAGCTTGAGCTTGGTGCCCACGCCGTCGGTGGTCGACACCAGCACCGGCTCGCGGTAGCGGTCGACCGGCAGCGCGAACAGCGCGCCGAAGCCGCCCAGGCCGCCCAGCACTTCGGGCCGCGTGGTGCGTGCGGCGGCGGGCTTGATGCGGTCCACCAGGCGATTGCCGGCATCGATGTCGACGCCGGCGTCGCGGTAGGTCAGGGGCGTGTTGCCGCTCATGGGGTTCCTTGGAGCCGGAAGGTGGGAGTCGGGCGATGGTGTATCTTACCCCAGCGGCATCGGGGAGCTGAAAAAGGGAGAGGCGAGTGAGCATGAAACCGGGGCTTGCCGCCCGTGCATTCGGGTGCCTGCTGGGACTGTCCGCGGGCGCGCTGCACGCCGACGGCGCGGCGCGCACCGTGCGGATCGCGGTGCACGATGTCGTCGCCTACGAGGACTATGCCGCCATCGCGGCCGAACTGCGCGCGCAGGGCAGTCTGGGCCAGTTGTTCCTCGAGGAAGCCGACCGGACGACCTTCCTCTGGCAGGCGACGACCGCGCTGCCCCCCGAGTCGCTGATCGGCCTGCTGGAAGCGGGTGGTCGCCTGCACCGCGCCACCGGCCCCGCGGCCGTGACCGAGACGCGGCTCGAACTCGACTGGCGGCGCACGCCATGAGCGGTGCGGACCGCCGGATGGGCGAGCAGTTGCCACTGCCGGTGCAACTGACCGATGAAGACGCCTTCGAGAACTTCCACCTGCCGGCCGCGTCCGACAACGGCGTCGCGCTGGCGGCGGCGCAGGCGCTGGCCCGGCCCGGCGCCCGGGGAACGCTGTTTCTGGCCGGCCCCACGGGCAGCGGCAAGAGCCACCTGCTCAAGGCGCTGTGTCGGGAAAGCCAGGCGCATCGGCCGATCCGCTACCTGTGCCTCGCCGACGCTGCGCGCTGGGCGCCCGCGTTGCTGGACGGCTGGGCGCCGCCCGGCGCCGTGGTGGCCGTCGATGCCATCGACCACATCGCCGGGCAGCGCGCGTGGGAGCGGGCCCTCCTCGCGCTGTTTCATGAGCTTCAGGACACCGGCGGGGTGTTCGCCGCCGCAGCGGATGCGGCGCCGAGCGGCTGCGCGTGGGCGCTGGCCGATCTGGGTTCCCGTCTGGGCTGGGGCGGTGTCTATGGGCTCACGCCGCTCGACGACGAGGGCAAGCTGCGGGCGCTGCAGGCGCGCGCGGCGCGCCGGGGCCTGATCCTGGCCGAGCCGGTGGCGCGCTATCTCATGGCGCGGGAGGCGCGACATCCCGCGCACCTGTTCGCCGTGCTCGATACCCTCGACCGGGAGGCGCTGGCGGCCCAGCGGCGCCTGACCATTCCCTTGCTGCGCGCCCTGCTGGGCGAGGCGGACCGGACCCACCCAAACCCAAACTGAGGACTGGCGATGCCGCATGACGTGAATCTGATCGCCACGATCGCGGCAGGCTTCGGACTGGCCATGGTGTTCGGGCTGCTCGCGGCGCGGCTGCGCATGCCGCCGCTGGTGGGCTATCTCCTGGCCGGCGTGCTGATCGGGCCGGCAACGCCCGGTTTCGTCGCCGACATGGGGCTTGCCAGCCAGCTCGCCGAGATCGGCGTCATGTTGCTGATGTTCGGCGTCGGGCTGCATTTCTCGCTCGACGACCTGATGGCGGTGCGGCGCGTCGCCGTGCCCGGCGCCATCGTGCAGATTGCGGCCGCCACCGCGCTGGGCGCGGGCGTGGCCCTGTGGTGGGGATGGAGCCCGGGCGCAGCGCTGGTGTTCGGCCTGTCGCTCTCCGTCGCCAGCACGGTCGTGTTGCTGCGTGCGCTGGAAGCCCAGGGCCTGCTGCGCTCCATCCATGGCCAGATCGCCGTGGGCTGGCTCATCGTCGAGGATCTGGTGATGGTCCTGGTGCTGGTTCTGCTGCCGGCAGTGGCGGAAGTGCTGTCCGCCGGTCAGGGCCCGGCCGAGGCCAGCCGCGGCGACATCGGATCGGCGATCGGCATCACGCTCGCCAAGGTCGCCGCCTTCGTCGTGTTGATGCTGGTCGTCGGTCGCCGCGTCCTGCCCAAGATCCTCTGGTGGGTGACGCGCACCGGCTCGCGCGAGCTGTTCACGCTCGGGGTGGTCGCCATCGCCGTGGGCGTGGCGTTCGGCGCGGCCAAGCTGTTCGACGTGTCTTTCGCGCTGGGCGCCTTCTTCGCCGGCATGATGATGCGCGAATCGGAATTCAGCCACCGGGCGGCAGAGGAATCGCTGCCGCTGCGCGACGCCTTCGCGGTGTTGTTCTTCGTGTCGGTCGGGATGCTGTTCGATCCCGCCGTGGTGTGGCGCGAGCCGGGCAAGGTCGCGGCGGTGGTGGCCATCATCATGATCGGCAAGTCGGTGGCCGCAATCGGGCTGGTGCTGCTGTTGCGCTATCCCCTGAATACCGCGCTGATCGTCGCGGCCAGCCTGGCGCAGATCGGCGAGTTCTCCTTCATCCTGGCCGGCTTGGGCGTGAGTCTGGGGCTGCTCCCCGCCCAGGGCCAGAGCCTGATCCTGGCCGGCGCGTTGCTGTCCATCGCCGGAAATGCCTCGATGTTTTCGCTGATCGGGCTGTTCGGTCAGCGGATCAGGCGGTTTTTCCGGGCCGAAAACCTGCCCGGCGAGTCCGATCCGCTGGCACGGCTACCGGAGGGGTTTGATCCCGCGACGCTGAACGACCATGCCGTCATCGTCGGCGGTGGACGGGTCGGTCGGCAGATTGCCGAGGCATTGATCGAGGCGGGCGTGCCGCATGTGACCGTCGAGCACAACCGCGAACTGGTCGAGCGCCTGCGGCGGGAGGAGCGGGTCGCCGTGAACGGCAATGCCACGCAGAGCGACGTTCTCGCCGAGGCGCGGATCGGCGCCGCCCGGGTGCTGGTGATCGCCATCCCCGAAACGCTCCACGTGCGCCAGATGGTGCGCCAGGCGCGGCGGTTCAACCCCGCCATCGCGGTGGTCCTGCGCACGCACAACGCCGAGGAGGCCGAGCTGCTGCGGGCCGAGGACTGCGGCGAGGTCTTCTTCGCCGAGCGCGAACTGGCACGCGGCATGACCGACCACGTCCTGACACGATTCCGGCCCGGCGTGCCCGCCGCCGTCCCGGCCGGAGCGATCTGAGGGACGCCATCGCCCGGGCGCCGCTGCCGGATTGCATGCGGCGCCCCTGTCGGCGTCGGACACCGGCCCGCGCCGCGCGTCCGGGCGCTTCGTTTCGCTGACGTTGCAGGCGCAGGGAGGCGCCGAAACATGATCGAAGTCGAGACCCTGATCGTGGGCGCGGGCGCCGTGGGCGGCGTGCTGGCCACCCTGCTGCATGCCAGCGGGCATGCGACCGGCCTGCTGGTGCGGCAGACCGGCGACGCCGGAGCGCCCATGCCCGTGACGCTGCGCGTGGAATTTGCCTCGCGCCGGGCCCCGGTGATCGCCGCCGGAGTGCCGATGGGCGCGCGGCTGACGGACTTTGCACCGCGCCGGGTGCTCATCGCCGTGAAGTATCCCGCGCTCGACACCGTGGCGGCCACGCTGCGCGCACTGCCGCCGGCGGTGCCGGTGGTCAGTTGCCTGAACGGCGTGCGTTCGACCGACCTCCTGCGCGGGGCGCTGCCGGGCCGCAGCGTGTCCCATCTGACGGTGCTGTTCAACAGCAAGGTCGACGCGCCGCTCGGCTACCGGCTCACCACGCGTCCCATGCTCACCCTGGAACAGCGTGACGCGCCCTGGCGCGCCAGCCTGCGCCGCGCCGGGTTCAGGGTGACCCAGGGCGACGCCTCGGCGGCCTGGGGCAAGCTCCTGTTCAACCTGAACAACGCCATCTGCACGCTGACCGACGCGGGCTTTCTCGACCTGATGGGCGATCGCCACCTGCGCCGCGCCTTTCTGCACACGCTGGACGAGGCGGCGGCGACGCTCGCGGCGGCCGGCATCCCGTTCCGCATGCCCTTGCCGGTGCCCTATCGCGCGTACCGGATGATGGGCCTCTATCTGGGGCCGCTACCGGCGTATGCGGCCCGTCTGGGCAACAGCCTGAGCGCGACGGCGCAGCCGTCGATGGCCGCCGACATCGCCGCCGGCCGGCCCACCGAGGTCGAGCAGATCAATGGCGAGATCGGCGCGCTGGGCCGCGCCATCGGGCGGCCGACGCCCGTCAACGACGCCCTGGTGCGGCTCGTCCACGCGCTGGAGGAACAGGATCCGCCGCGCTTTCTGTCGCCCGCCGCCCTGCTGGCCGCGCTTGAAACCGACCGCCGGCCGGGATGAGCCGAGCGTGTCGGCGCCGCTGCGCATCCGTGGCGACGAAGGGAAGCGAAGGGAAGCGAAGGGAAGCGAAGGGAAGCGAAGGGAAGCGAAGGGAAGCGCGGATGAGGAGTGCGGATCGGCGCGCGAGAGGGAAGCGCGGGGTTGCAGGGGGATCGCCGGTCCGGCCAGCCCCCGCATCGGGGACCGGCCGGAGCGCGGGCAGGGTCAGGTCTTGGCTTCGGTCTTGGCCGCAGGCTCCGGCACCTTGCCGCCCTCGTTGATGAGCTTCTCGTCGACCTTGATCTTGGCCTTCTTGCGCAACTCGGCGAGATAGGCCTCGACCTGCTTGTTGTTGGCGTGGTTGGTCACCGCGTCGCGGGCTTCCTCCAGCTTGGGCACCGGCGCGTCGCGGGTCTCCTCGAGCTTCACCACATGCCAGCCGAAATCGGTCTGGACCGGGACGTTCTCGGTCTCGCCCGGCTTGAGCGCGGTCACCGCGGCGGAAAACGGCGCCACCATCTGCTCGGGGGTGAACCAGCCCAGATCGCCGCCTTCGTTCTTGGAGGGATCGAGCGAGTATTCCGCGGCCAGCTTGCCGAAATCGCCGCCAGTGCCGAGCTTCTCCAGGATGGTCTTGGCCGTGGCTTCATCCTTCACCAGGATGTGGCGGGCGTGGTACTCGGTCTTGGGCAGGGTCGCGATCCAGTCCTCGTAGGCGCTCTGGATGGCCGTGTCGTCCAGCGGATGCGCCTTGGTATAGGCCTGCACGGCGGCCCCGGCCAGCGTGGTGTAGTACTGCGCCAGCAGGGACGACATCATCTCCGGGTTCTGCATCAGCTTCTGCCGCGTGGCGTCCTGCGACAGCAGCTCCAGATCGGCGAGCTGATCGGCGAGCTTGCGCCTCGCCTCGCGGTTCTCTGCCGTGGCCGGGCTGAGGCCCTGGGCCGAGGCGAAGGACTCGAAGATGGGCTCGCTGATCTCGACACCGGACACGGTGATCACCGCCTTGCCGGGGACGGCGTGCTGGAAGCCCGGGCCCTGGGACGACGGCCGGTCGCAGGCGGCGAGCGTGAGGGCGAGGCCCAGCGCGAGGGGAAGCGAGGTTTTGCGGATGATCATGGGCAATCCTTCAGGTGGGTTGAACTCGAATGTTAGTGCGGGCCGCTCAACGGTGCCCGGCCATCTCGTCGGGCGTGTGTGTCGCGAGGCTCAGCGCATGGATGGCGCTGCCCATGAGCGGTGCCAGCGCCGCGTAGACCGCCCGGTGGCGCGCCAGCATGGGCTGGCCGGCAAACGCGGCGGCGCAGAGGTTGACGTGGTAGTGCCCACCCCCGTCGCGCGCACCGGCATGGCCCGCGTGCAGCGCGCTGTCGTCGCGGATGCGGATCTCGGCGGGGCCGAAGGCAGCGGTCAACAGCGCTTGGATGCGCGCCGGGGTGGTTTCGTTCACGGCAGCACCTGACGGAAGGGAAACACGCTGACCTCGGCTGTCACGCCGGCCGCGCGGTAGGGGTCCGCCTCCGCCCATTCCCGGGCGGCGTCGAGGTCGGCAAACGCGGCGACGATGGCCGAGCCGAGGAATCCGGCGGCACCTGGATCGTGGTCGTCCACCGCCGGCAGCGGACCGGCCAGCACCAGCCGCCCGGCGTCCCGGAGCGCTTCAAGTCGCGCCAGATGCTCGGGGCGCGCCGCCGCGCGGTGGGTCGATCCGCCCGGGGCTTCGTGGAGCAGGATGAGATACAGCACGCGTCGCCTCAGCGGGGCAAAGCGGCGATCATACAAGACCCGTCGTGTCTTGGCGCGAGGACGGGCGGGGAACTTGCCGCGCGGGCGGCGGCCGAACCGAAGGGTGGCCCCTTTCCCGGGCGCTCGCCTGCAACGATCCGCCGCCGTGCTTCCGCAAGAGGTTTCGAATGACACAGTGCCTGAGCATCCATCCCACCCACCCCCAGGCGCGTCTGCTCAAGCAGGCCGCCGAGCGCATCCGCGCGGGCGCCGTCGTCGCCTATCCCACCGACTCCTGCTACGCGCTCGGCTGCCATCTGGGCGACAAGGACGCCATGGAGCGCATCCGCACCCTGCGCGGCTTCGGCAAGGACCATCACTTCACGCTGGTCTGCCGCGACCTCTCCGAGCTCGCGCAGTACGCGCAGGTCGACACGGCGGCCTACCGCCTCCTGCGCGCCGTGACCCCCGGCGCCTACACCTTCCTGTTGCCCGCCACGCGCGAGGTGCCGCGCCGGCTGCAGCATCCCAAGCGCCGCACCATCGGCATCCGCGTCCCCGACCACCCGGTGGCGCAGGGACTGCTCGAGGCGCTGGGCGAACCGCTGATGAGCTGCACGCTGCTGCTGCCGGGCGAGGCCGAGCCGCCCACCGACGCGGCGACCATCGCCGCCGCGCTCGGCCGCGGCGTGGACCTGATCCTCGACGGCGGCGCCTGCGGCTTCGAGCCCACCACGGTCGTCGATCTGTTCGGCGAGGCGCCGGTCGTGGTGCGCGCCGGCAAGGGCGCGCTGGCGCCGCTGGGCCTGAGCGAGACTGCTTAGTCCCGCGTCGCGCCCCAAAAAAAAGCCGCCCGCAGGCGGCCGAGTGGTGCGCACGGGATCGCTTCAGTAACCGTTGCGGGTTTCCAGCGCGTCGAGTCGCATCGCCGTGCGGCCCGCCTGGGCCTGGGCGATGCGACCGAAAACGCGACTGGTGAAATTCAGGCCATTGGCGTCCGCTGCCATCGAGGCGCCGACGAAGGCATTGGTCACCACCGGGCCGGTGACCTCGAGCAGGGCGTAGGCAAAGCCGTCCACCGTCGCCTGGGCGCGGCCGGTCACGCCGTCCACCGCGCGATTCACCGGGCCCAACGCGGCGTTGATCGGAGCGGTGAGGATGGCCGTCGCGGTGCCGACCACGCCGTCTTCCAGCGCCGCGAAGACGTTGCCGGCCACATCCAGCGGCGCCGAGATGGGCAGGAACAGCACGTCCAGCGCCGTGGTCGTGGCCTGTCCCGCCAGGGTGAGCGGCCGGAACAGCGGCGCGAACAGCAGGTCGGCCGCGCCCGCCCCCAGGGCCCCCGCGTCGGCCTGAGCGCCTTGCGTGAAGCCGTCGATGACGGCCAGCGGCAGCGTGATCGGCAGCAGCAGCGGATTGCCCGACAGCAGGGGCGCGCCGGTGACGTTCTGCGTCCGGTTGATGTCGATGTCGAGACTCCACTGGCCATCGACCTGCGCCAGTTCCCGGACCTGCAGCCGTTCCAGTTGCGCGTGGGCGCTCATCGGCAGTGCGGCTGCCAGTAGCAGCGAGGCCGAAACAGGGACAGCGGTGATCTGCATGGTCGTCTCCCGGGGATGCGAGGTGCGGCCCGACGGGCCGGTTTCGACGCGTCCCAGACCGATCGTCGCGACGGCGTCTGCTCAGGCATCGGCCGGGCGCGGCCGGGCTTTAGCGGCGGGAGTGTGTCGCCGCGAACTCGATGCGGCCACGGCGCCCGGCGAACACCAAAAGAAAAGGCCGCCCGAAGGCGGCCTTTGCATCGATGCCGGGCGCCTTGCGGCGCCAGGGATCAATAGCCGTACTTGCCGGCGAGGTCGGCGAGACGGTTGTTGGTCAGACCGGTCTGAGCCTGGGAGATGCGGCCAAAGACGCGGGCCGTGAAGTCCAGACCGTTGTTGGAGGCACCCTGCGAGGCGCTGGCGAAGGCGCCGGCGATCAGCGCGCCCTTGACTTCGGTGAAGGCATAGGCGGCACCGTCGACGGTGGCTTCGAAGCGGCCATTGACGCCTTCAACGTAGCGGTTGATGGGGTTCAGCACGAAGTTCAGCGGCGAGAACAGGATATTGGTCAGGGTGTCCGCGCCGTATTCACCTTGCTCTTCGAAATTGTCGAAAACACGACCGTTGAAGCCGAGCAGGCCGGCGATCGGGCCGGTGAAGGGCAGCAGGGCGGTTTCCGTCACGGCGCCGGCGGCGTCCACGGGCACACTCAGGACCTGGCCGACAGTGTTGCCGACGATGCGGAACGGCAGGGTGAAGAAGCTCGCGCCCGCGCCAACGCCGCCGGCAACGGCCTCGCCTACGGCGTCGGCGGCTGCATCGCCGATCACGCCCGGGATGTAGTTGGGGTTAACCGGATTGAAAGGGCTGACCAGTGCCTCGGCAACGCCGGTGACGATGTTGATCGAAAACTGAATGGGGCCCTGACCGGCGACGCCGGCCAGATCGGCGTCGGCCATTTCGGTCATTTCGGCCTGCACGGCCATGGGGGCGGCGGCCAGAACGGCCAGGGAAGCCAGGGCGGTGAACTTTGAATTGGACATCTTGGAAAACTCCTCGGAGATACTCACAACGATAAACACCTGCCGGCGAACCGGCCGGCGCAAACTCTTCCTCATCGTCCTCGAACGGCCGGTGCCCCGGTCGGCGCAGGACGCAACCATCCCTTCCGCCGCTTTCCGCGTTCCGACCTCACCCGCCCCGCGGGCAGGAGGTCCGCGGGATACCGGCCGGGTTGGGGTGCTCCCGGCGCGGCCCGGTGGTTCGGAGACGCAGCGGCCTGCGGCCTCTTCCTGAACCGGTTTTTCGCCGCGCGTCCGGGTCCTGCCGCCTGGGCGGATTTCCCGGTGCACGCAAAACGGCAACCGTTCTCATTTGTCAGGCTGCGGCAGGTTAACCGATGCGGCCAAACCCGACAAGCGTCGCAAGATGACAACGCCCAGGCCGATTTTCAGCGCGCCGGGGCTCGCATCGGCGAACCATATAGCACGATCCGGGCCACTTTGGGCTCAGGCTCGGCCCTCGGTCGGCATCGCTCCACCGAGCGCGGACTTGCTGCCACGCGCGCATCGTAACGGCGCCATGTTTCAGGCGCATGACGGCTGCGGTGTTCCGCAGGCGGGGCGGGGAACCCGCACGCGGCGGGCACCGGCGCCCGCGCCAAATCGGGGCGGCGGCGGTCGCCGCTGCACCACGCCGGGGTGGTTCGGCCTGCCGCGCCGATTTCATGGGCGCGCCGGGGGTCTGCTAAACTGCGCGCAGTTCTGCGGCACTGCTGCGCATCACCGCGCAATCTTCCGCCTCCCGAGAGCCCGCCCATGTCCGCCGTTCCCGTTTCCCCGCCGCGCCTCTACGACTGGCCGCGCCATTGGGCCGAGTGCTTCGGCACGGCGCCCTTCCTGCCGACCAGCCGCGCCGAGATGGACGCGGTGGGCTGGGAGGCGTGCGACGTGGTGCTGGTGACCGGGGATGCCTATGTCGATCATCCGAGCTTCGGCATGGCGGTGATCGGCCGGGTGCTGGAAGCGCAGGGCTTTCGCGTCGGCATCATCGACCAGCCGGACTGGCAGAGCGCCGCGCCGTTCCGGGCGCTGGGCGCGCCGCTGCTCTATTTCGGCGTCACCGCCGGCAACATGGATTCGATGATCAACCGCTACACGGCGGACCGGAAGATCCGCTCGGACGATGCCTACACGCCGGGTGGGCAGAGCGGGGCGCGGCCGGACCGGGCGAGCATCGTCTACGCGCAGCGCTGCCGCGAGGCGTATCCGGAGGTGCCCGTGGTGCTGGGCGGCATCGAGGGCTCGCTGCGCCGCATCGCGCACTATGACTACTGGCAGGACAAGGTGCGCCGGTCGATCCTGCTCGACGCCAAGGCGGATCTGTTGCTCTACGGCAATGCCGAGCGGGCGCTGGTGGAGCTGACCCATCGCCTGGCGCGCGGCGAGGCCATCGAGACCATCACGGACGTGCGCGGCACCGCCTTCGTGCGTCGCAGCCCGCCCGCGGATTGGGTCGAGATCGACTCGACGACACTCGACACGCCGGGCCGGACCGAGGCGCGGGTGAATCCTTATCTCGGCGGTGCGGCGGCGGACTGCACGGAGGCGCCGGCGGCCCCGGCCCCGGCCGGCGCCGCGGTGGCGCCGATGGTCGGCGGCGCGGCGTCGGTCGCGGTGAGCGCGCTGCGCGCCGGCGCCCGCAAGCACACCATGGCCCCGCGCGAGCGCACCGTTATCCGCCTGCCGAGCTTCGATGCGGTGCGCGCGGACCCGGTGCTCTATGCCCACGCCAATCGCGTGCTGCATCTGGAAACCAACCCCGGCAACGCCCGCGCGCTGGTGCAGCGCCACGGGACGCGCGAGGTCTGGATCAACCCGCCGCCCATCCCGCTCACCACCGAGGAGATGGACTACGTCTTCGACCGGCCCTATGCGCGGGCGCCGCATCCGCGCCACGGCGCGGCGCGCATCCCGGCCTGGGAGATGATCCGCTTTTCGGTGAACATCATGCGCGGCTGCTTCGGAGGCTGTACGTTCTGCTCCATCACCGAACACGAAGGCCGCATCATCCAGAACCGCTCGGAGGACTCGATCATCCGCGAGATCGAGGCCATCCGCGACCGGGTGCCGGGTTTCACCGGCGTGGTCTCGGATCTGG
This sequence comes from Pseudomonadota bacterium, assembly GCA_002862965.1. GTDB lineage: Bacteria > Pseudomonadota > Gammaproteobacteria > UBA5335 > UBA5335 > Macondimonas. The sequence continues at coordinate 536 of PKCW01000315.1, read as the reverse complement.
GCGGGCCCACCGCCAACATGTACCGCATCGCCTGCAAGTCGCCCGCCATCGAGGCGGCCTGCCGCAAGCCTTCCTGCGTGCATCCCGGCATCTGCGAGAACCTCGACACCGACCACTCGGCGCTGGTCGGGCTCTATCGCCGCGCGCGGGCGCTGCCGGGGGTGAAGAAGATCCTCATCGGTTCGGGCCTGCGCTACGACCTCGCGGTGCGCTCGCCGGAATATGTGCGGGAACTGGTGACCCACCACGTCGGCGGCTATCTCAAGATCGCGCCCGAGCACACCGAAGCCGGCCCGTTGTCCAAGATGATGAAGCCCGGCATCGGCAGCTACGAGCGCTTCCGGCAGATGTTCGAGCAATACTCGAAGGAGGCCGGCAAGGAGCAGTACCTGATTCCCTATTTCATCGCGGCCCATCCCGGCACCACGGACGCGGACATGATGAACCTGGCGCTGTGGCTGAAGAAGAACGGCTTTCGCGCCGATCAGGTGCAGACCTTCTATCCCAGCCCGATGGCGACCGCCACGGCGATGTAC
>PKCW01000276.1 GCA_002862965.1 Pseudomonadota bacterium | reverse complement strand
TTAAATAAATCAATATTTTTTGAACAAGCAGAATGCTCCAGCCGTTTCATGAAAATTTTGCAATTGGCACAAATTTGGATGCAAAAAGAAGAATTGAGTGAATTTGTATTGTATGATGTCTTCTGTCATTGGCCGAAGATTCGCCGCCCACATCTTCTTTTCCCGCTTGAGCGGCTTGAGTATTTCTCTGAGGTTGATTGGGAAAGGTGGGTCGCGCCCTGCATCGGCGCAGCGACTATTACGCCGACCGTATCGACGGGCTCGACGGGTACAATGCCGCCGACGACGACTCGCCCGCGCCAAGCCCCGCGCCGGTGTGCAGGCGTGCCAGCGTGGCGAACGCGTTCGCGCGCTCACGCGTCACCTCGGCACGCGGATCGCCCGCCCAGTAGACGACGTTGATGCGCTCCTGCGGCGTGTTGAGCATCACGGTCCAGCGCCGGGCGGCCTCGGCAGTGGGCGGCGGCGGTTCGGCGCCGGGGCGGCGCTTCTCCTCCGGAATGCGTACCTTGGCGCGCGGCAGGTCAAGCGCGCGCGGCAGCCAGTCCGCGAGTGCCTGGGGGCTCGCCGCCGCCTCCGGCGGCACCGCGAGGCGCTGATGCGTGGGTGCATAGGCCATCAGATCCAGCTTCAGCACGGCGCGGTGATTGAGCACGAATCCGGACACGCCGAACACCAGCCCCAGCACCGCCCCCCAGAGACCGATCCAGCCGTGCAGGCGCGCGATCCAGGCCACGGTGGCCGGGCTCATCGGTGACCGACGCGCGGCCGGGCCGCGCCACGCCGCGCCGACGCAGTCACAGGGCCACCTTCAGCGACAGGATGGCGGCGCGCGGCGAACCCGGCAGGGCCGAACGCAACTGGCCGGACTCGTAGTATTCCTCGTCGGTGAGGTTCTGGACGTTGAGCTGCAGCGCCCATTGCGGCTGCTCGTAACCCAGCATCAGGTCGAGCCGCTCGTAGCCCGGCAGTTCCGCCGTGTTGCCGTTGTCGGTGTAGCGCGAGGACACGAAATAGACGCCGCCGCCCAGCGTCCACTGCGGCGCGAAGGCCCAGTCCGCCCAGACCACGCCCTGCTGGCGCGCCACATTGGGCGGCCGGTTGCCCTCGATCGGCACACCGTCCTGCAGGGCGTTCGATTCGGCGATCTCGGCATCCAGCCAGGCCACGCTGGCAAAGGCGCTCACCGTCTCCGTGATCTGGCCGGTCAGTTCGACTTCCAGGCCATTGGTGACCTGCTGACCCGCCAGCACCGTCAGGCTGGGATCGTTGGGATCGGGCGTGCGCGCCTTGTCCTTGTCCAGCCGGAACAGCGCGGCGGCCAGACCCATGCGCCCGCCCGCCAGTTCGTGGCGGGTGCCGACCTCGTAGTTGGTCGACTCCTCCGGCGAGAGATCCTGGGTCGCGGCGCTGAGCGTGAAGGTCTCGGCAGAGGGGTTGAACGCGCGCCCGACGCTGGCGTACCAGGAAGCAAGCTCCGTCGGCTGCCAGACGACGCCGGCGCGCGGGCTCCAGAAATCGGTGGTCTGGGAAAACGCCTCACGGGTCAGCCGATCATCGAAATCGGCCTCGAAGCGATCGAAACGCACGCCCCCGACCAGCTTCCACTGCGCATCCAGCGCCAACTGATCCTGGAGGTAGAGGGCGCGGGTGGTGGCCTGCGTGTCGCGATCGGTCGCGAGCGTGCCGTCCAGATCATTGGCGCGCCCGGCGCCGACGCTCGCCGCCGACACGGGATCGAAGATCGAGATCGCGGCCACGTCGGTCGAGTTCTTGCTGCGGAAATCGTAGTCCTCACGCGCCAGCTCCGCGCCGAACAGCAGCGTGTGCGCGTAGCCGAGCCAGTTGCCCTTCAGGACGAGATCGGTCTGGTTGATCAGGTTCTGCTGGCCGCTCGCCAGCAGCGCCTGGGTGCGCGCGACGGTCGAATCAGGGCCGAGATCGGTCACATCGCCGAAGAGATGGGTGCGGTAGTCGCGCTGATAGTCGCCGTAGCGGGTGGTGTTGCGCAGGCGCAGGGCGTCGCTGAGGCCGATGTCCAGGGTGGCCGTCGTCACGGCGACGTCGAATTCCTGGAACCGGTCATCGGAGAAGCCGTAAAAGGTGTCGCGATCGACGTCGGCGGGTCGCCCCCGGAACATGGGCACGCCATAGTCGAACACGGAATCCTCGCGCTGATACAGACCGGACAGCGTGAGCGAGCTGTCGCTGCCCAGCTTCAGCCGGCCGGTGGGCGCGATGGCCTGGCGCTCGAGGAAATTTTCATCGCGGAAGCTGTCGGCATCGTGATACAGCGCGCTGACCCGCCCGGCCAGCTCTTCCGTGCCGAAGTTGCCGTCCACCGTGGCGCGCCGCAGATCGTAACTGCCGAGACTGAGATCGGCCTCGGCCGACTGGCCGGGATGCGCCTGCTTGGACAGCAAATTGATCACGCCGCCCGTGCTGCCGCGTCCGAACAGCATCGACGAAGGTCCTTTGAGGACGTCCACGCCTTCGATGAAGAAGGTGTCCCGGAAATACTGACCGTTGTCCTTCACCCCATCGAGATAGGTATCCGAGTTGGCGGAAAAACCCCGCAGGGTGATGGAATCGCCGGTGCGCCCACCCTCGCCCGCCGCCAGGGTCAGGCCGGGCACGTTGCGCAGGGCATCGCGCAGATTGAACGCCGCCTGCGCTTCCATCAGGGCTTCCGGCACCACGGTCACCGACTGGGGGATGTCGCGCAGCGGCGTGTCGGTGCGCGTGGCGGTGCTGGACCGGTCGCTTTGGAACGCGTCCGCGGGTGCGGCGCCCTGAACCTCCACCTCCGGCAGAACGGCGTCGGCTGGCGCAGCCGCAGCCACGCAGGGACACAGGGCCGCGAGGGCCAGCGACAGCGTGGTGCAGGTGGAAGATGTGGTTTCGGCCTTGTTCATGCAGGTTCCTCGCGAATAGATGCAGGCCCGGACCTGTGGGCCGGATGGGGCTGGCTACTCGGTGAACCCTTTGGCTGGCGGGACTATGGTTGGAAAAGCTATTTGGTCAGCAAGAGCTTGCCGGCGGCGGTCAATTGCAGGCGGTAAATCTCGCCGGCGTGATGGATACGCACTTCCCGGGCGCCGCCGAACAGCGCCTCGGCCCGCACCTCCCGCGGCGGCGGCGCCGGAGGGCCGTCCGGGCGATGGGTCGCGGTCTTGTCCCGTGTCATGGTGCCTCCCGATCGACGAAACCCCGAGCGATGGACCTCGCCCCTCGCGCGCCTGACACGCCACGCCGGCGACGCAGTTCCCATGCCCCTTGAGAGGACCGGGTTCTCGCGCGCGGTTCCGACGGTTTCGGGAATCGCCCCTGCGCCGTCCTTCATGGCCACGGCGGGATGATAACGTTTGTGATTTGAGTCAGTCAACGATAATTATTATCGTTTACTTAAGTGAGGAGATCTGATCGATGGTCCGGAGATGCCCACCGATGCGGTCGGTACCGAGAATTGGTTTGGTGCAGCCGGCCGGGCGCCTCAGCCGCGCCGCCAGACCGTCCCGGCCGCGCCGTCTTCGAGCACAACGCCTTGTTGCGTCAGCTCATCGCGGATGCGATCGGCCTCGGCCCAGTCGCGGCGGGCACGGGCCTCGCGCCGCGCCGCGATCAGCGCGTCGATGGCAGCGGCGTCGAGCCCCCCGTTCGCCGTCACCGCGCCTTGGAAATAGGCCTCGACGGGGGTTTGCAACAAGCCCAGCACGCCGCCCAGCGTGCGCAGACCCGCGCCCAGTGCCGCCGCCTGCGCCGGATCGGTTTCGCGCAACCGATTGATTTCCCGGGCCATCTCGAAAAGCACGGCCAGCGCCTTTGCGGTGTTGAAATCGTCATTCATGGCGTCGGTGAAGGACGCCGCGAAGGAACCGGTTGCCGCGGTCGTGACGGCCGGCAGGCCGCGCAGACTGAGATAGAGCCGGTCCAGCCCCTCGCGCGCCGCGTCCAGCGTCGTCTCGGTGTAGACCAGCGGGCTGCGGTAGTGGCTGCCGAGGATGAAAAAGCGCAGGACCTCGCCGGCGTAGCGCTCCAGCACCGCGCGGATGGTGGTGAAGTTGCCCAGCGACTTGGCCATCTTCTCCTCGCCCACCTGGACGAAGCCGACATGCATCCAGGTCTCGACGAAGGGTTCGCCGGTAGCGGCTTCGCTCTGCGCGATCTCGTTTTCGTGGTGCGGGAACTGGAGATCCATGCCGCCGCCGTGCAGGTCGAAATGCGCGCCCAGGCAGTGCGTCGCCATGGCCGAGCATTCGATGTGCCAGCCGGGACGCCCCGGTCCCCACGGCGAGTCCCAGGCCGGCTCGCCGGGCTTGGCCGGTTTCCAGAGCACGAAATCGAGCGGATCGTCCTTGCCCGCATCGATCTCGACCCGCGCGCCGGCGAGCAGATCCTCCGGCCGCCGCCTGGAGAGCTTCCCGTAGGGCGCGAAGCGGCTCACGTCGTAGAGCACATCCCCGCTCGTCCCGACATAGGCGTAGCCCTTGTCGATGAGGGTCTGGATCATGGCGAGGATATCGGCGATGTGGGCGGTCGCGCGCGGCTGATGATCGGGCGGCAGCACGCCGAGCGCCGCGGCGTCCTCGTCCATGGCGCGAATGAAGCGTTCCGTGAGCGCCCCGATGTACTCGCCGTTCTCGGCGGCGCGGCGGATGATCTTGTCGTCGATATCGGTGATGTTGCGCACATAGGTCAGCTCGAAACCCAGATGCCGCAGATACCGGGCCACCACGTCGAACACCACCAGGACCCGGGCATGGCCGAGATGGCAGTAGTCATAGACCGTCATGCCGCAGACGTACATGCCGACCCGCCCCGGGTGCAACGGCCGGAACGCCGTCCGGGTACCGGTCAGGCTGTTGTGGATGGCGAGCGCGCTCATGGACGGTCCTTATGAAAGCGTATCGGTTGCGGCCAGCCGGCTGGCGGCGGCCAGCCGTCCGGAGACGATGGGGGCCGGCATCAAGGCCAGCAGATCGCGCAGCTCCGGGCCATGTTCCAGGCCCGTCAGGGCGAGGCGCAGCGGGATGAACAGCGCCTTGCCGCTGCGCCCGGACTGCTCGCGCAGGGCGGCGGTCCACGCCTTGGCATCGGTGCCATGGACATCGAACAACCGTGCCGCCATCTCGAAGAACGCCGCGCCCGCTTCGCGCAGAGCGGCCGGCGGATCGCCGCCGATCACCGGCTGGCCGCTGAAGAGCCGATCGGCCCAATCCCGCGCCTCGGCCGGAAAGCTGACGTTGGGCGCCACGGCGCGGACGAAATCGCCGCGCGCGGCGCCGGGCACACGCGACGCGTCGAGACCGGCAAAGGCCAGAAAGTCCTCCACGGACAGCGCGGCCACGGCGAGCTTCTGGTAGTGCAGGAGTTGGACCGGATCGAACCGCGCCGGCGCACGGCCGATGGCCGCGAGATCGAACGCCGCCGCCAGCGCCTCCGGGGGCAACAGCCCCGGCGCCTCCAGATGATGCCCCAGGCGCGCGAGGTAGTTGAGCAGTGCCAGCGGCGAAAAGCCCGCCGCCCGCAGCTCCGCCACGCTCTGGCTGCCGTTGCGCTTGGACAGCGGCGCGCCGTCGTGGCCGGTGATGAGGGGCAGATGCCCGTAGCGCGGCGCGGGCAGATCCAGCGCCTCCAGCAGCAGGAGCTGGCGCGGCGTGTTGCTCAGGTGATCCTCGCCGCGCAGCACGTGGGTGATGCCCATGTCGGCGTCATCCACCGCATTGCTGAAGAAAAAGGCCGGGGTCCCGTCGGTGCGCCGCACCACGAAGTCGCCGATGTCGCCGGAATCGAAGCGCTGCGGGCCGCGGATCAGATCCTCGAACGCGATCATCTGTCCGACAGGCACCCGGAAGCGCAGCGCCGCTGCTTCCCCCGCCGCCAGGCGCCGCGCGGTCTCATCAGGGGCGAGCGGCGCGCAGCGGCCGTCATAGCGCGGCGGCCGGCCCGCGGCGAGTTGCGCCCGTCGCTGCTCGGCCAGCGCTTCGGGCGTGCAAAAACAGGGATAGAGTCGCGCCTGCGACTGCAAGGCCGCGAAATGGGCCGCATAAAAATCCTGGCGCCGTGACTGGTAGAACGGGCCCTCGTCCCAAGAAAGGCCCAGCCAGTGCAGATCCTCCAGCACGCCCTCGGCATGCAGGACGCTGCTGCGCGCCGCATCGGTATCCTCGATGCGCAGCACGAAATGCCCGTCCTCCCGGCGCGCCAGCAGCGCACTGAACAGGGCCGTGCGCGCATTGCCGAGATGCATGCGGCCGGTCGGGCTGGGTGCAAATCGGGTCTTGAGCACGGTCATGAAATCTCGGCAGGAAGCGACAGTCCGCCATCATACCAGCGGCGGCCGCCGCGCCGGATGGACCCGACTTGGCCGCACCGGACCGGCGCCGTATGATGGCGCCGGTCCATCAGGAGTCCAGCCATGCGGAGATTGGGAATGTTGTCGATGCTTTTCATGCTGCTCAGCCATCCTGCGGCGGCCGAACCCGGCGCGGGCGGCACCGCGGCGCCGCGCGTGCGGCTGGAAACCACGCAGGGCACCATCGATGTCGTGCTCTATCCCGATCGCGCGCCCGAGACGGTGAAGAATTTTCTCGCCTACGTCGATGCCGGCGCCTACGACGGCACCGTGTTCCACCGCGTCATTCCCGGGTTCATGATCCAGGGCGGCGGCATGGACGCGCAGATGAGCGAGCGACCCACGCGCGCGCCGATCCCCAACGAAGCCCGCGCCGACACCCCCAACCGCGCCGGCACCCTGGCCATGGCCCGCACCAGCGCGCCGCATTCGGCCACCGCGCAGTTCTTCATCAATCTGGTCGACAACGGCTTCTTGAACCACACCGCGCCCACCCCGCAGGGCTTCGGCTATGCCGTCTTCGGCGAGGTCGTCTCGGGCATGGACGTGGTGAACAAGATCGCGCAGGTGCCCACCGGCTCGCGCGGCATGCATCAGGACGTGCCCAAGACGGCGGTCGTGATCGAATCGGCGCGGCGCATCACGCCCTGAGCCGTGCCGGCCACCCTGCTCTTTTCCGACGTCCACCTCAGCCCCGCCCGGCCGGCGATCCAGGACATCCTGATCGGCCTCCTGCAAGGTGAAGCGCGCCGGGCGGCGGCGGTCTACATCCTGGGTGACCTGTTCGAGTACTGGGTGGGCGACGACATGGTGCCCCCCGAGTTCACGCCCGTCCTCGATGCCGTCCGCGCGCTGTCGGCCGCGGGCGTGCCCGTTTTTTTTCAGCACGGCAACCGGGATTTCCTCATCGGCGCGGCCCTGGCCCGCCGCTGCGGCCTGCATCTGCTTCCCGATCCGGCAGTCGTCGCGCTGCACGGCCGGCGCGTGGTCCTGACGCACGGCGATCTGCTGTGCACCGCCGATGTCGGCTATCAGCGCTTCCGCCGGGTGGTCCACCACCGCCCGCTGCAGCGCCTGTTCCTCGCCCTGCCGCGCGCCGCGCGCAGCCGCATTGCCGCCGGCCTGCGGGCGCGCACGCAACGGGCGGTGCAGGGCAAGCCGGCTGCCGTCATGGACGTCGATCCGGTCGCAGCGCGCGCCCTGCTGGACCGATCCCATGCCGACTGGCTGATCCACGGCCACACCCACCGCCCCGCCATCCACCGGCTGGACGGCGCCGGCGCCGGTCGGCTGCGCATCGACCTCGGCGACTGGTACCGGGAAGGACGTGGCCTCTGGATCGACGAAGACGGCCCCCGGCCGATGACCTTCCTCGCCGATTGACGATCACGACCCCGACCACCGGGGCGACCATCCGCCACGCCATGACGACAGCGCCGCCTTGACAACCGGGAGGGCAGCGACTTCACTTGCCGGGATATCCGCGACCGGCCCCAAGGGGATCGCCTGAATGGCGAGGGGCGCCGCGGCTCACAGGGTTCCATGGAACGAGAAACCCGCTCAACGTCAAGGAGACATTGCATGAACGCGCGACTTGCCGCCCTGGCGTGCGCCGGCGTGCTGGGCCTGGCCCAGACCGCCTTCGCCGCCGCCGAATACGGCTCGGTCAACGACACCGAGTACCAGCAGATCGTCAAGGATCTGGACGCCAAGCCCAGCCTGATGGCCGATCGGCCGGAGATCTCCCGGCGCCTGACCACGGCCCAGATCGACCAGCTCACCAAGGACATGGGTCTCAACCCCTATACCTGGGTCGCCCCGGTCACCGTGGCGGCAAAACAGGCCGACAAGCTGTCCGGGCACGATATCGCGGACATCTCCGTGATGGCGGTCCGCGCCGGCAAGCTCGTCCCGATTCCCTTCCAGATCGACGAACGCGATAAGGACGGCTGGGTCTACGTCGAAGGGATTTCCAAGACCGAACTGGACGGCGCCGCCGGGAAATTCGATGCCAAGGACGAAATCGTCTTCATGCATCGCGACACCGGCAAGGAACCGTACAACGCCGCCAGCATGCCGCTCGCGGACGGAAAAATCGTCCAGGAAGTCGCCCTCAGCGACAACGGCAGCACGCGCTACGCCTATCTCGTCACCGGCAGCAAGGCGCGCGATCCGGCCCGCTATGTGAAATACGACGAGAGCGCCCACCGCTTCACCGGCAACTTCCACAACTTCAAGCAGAGCAAGGACAACCTGCTGTTGTTCGAGGACTACCGGGCCAACGCCGGCCCCACGCCCTCGCACCGCGTGCTCGACACCATCTTCCTCGACCTGTCCACCGGCGTCGTGACGCCCTGGCCGCGCGTCTCGGTCGGCATCCAGAACATCGAGGCCAAGCTGCTGGGCGTCAAGCACGGCCCGGTCCGCGAGGTGCTGCTGCTGTCCATCCGCGTCGTGGTGGCCGGCATTCCGGTCTTTTTCATCCGTGCCGACATGACGCTCTATGACGAGGGCATCGACCTGCCGGTGCGGCTCAACATCCCGGGTGGCGAGATTCTCACCCGCGTCCTCAACAAGCCGGTGATCGACATCGGGCTCGATCTGAACGACATGAAGGGCGGCCGCTTCTCCGCGGCGGTCAATCCCTCGGGTCAGTACGGCAAGATCGACGGCAAGGTCGATGCGACCGAAAAGCAGCTCGCCATTCGCGTCCCCGACAAGAACTGGCTCTGGCTCGAAAGCGGCAAGGGCTTCGACATCATGATGCAGGTGCGCATCCCGCCGGACTGGCCGGTGAAAGCCGAACTGTACTATGAGGACGCATTGAAACCGGAGAAGAAATTCGCCACGGAGACGTTCCCGGAAGCCCTGCCGCGCATGGGCGTGCGTGTCAACGAACTGCCGGTGGGCAAGCTCAACATCGACCTGTCGGTGGTGCTCTGGTTCCCGGCGACGGTGGGCGAATCCGGTCCGGCCGGCTTTGCCAAGCGCATGGACAACCCGGTCAAGCCGGTGCTCAAGGCGCTGTAAGAGAGTCCATGTGCATCCTGAAACCCCGCCCCGGCGGGGTTTTCTTTTTTTCGTTCCGCCCCGAGCCGGATCGCGGCTAGGATAGGATCCGACAACGACCGACTCGAGGAGACCCGTCCATGACCATCCCGCCCTATCCGCACCTGCTGCGCCCGCTCGATCTGGGCTTCGTCACCCTGCCCAACCGGGTGATGATGGGCTCGATGCACACCGGCCTCGAGGAGCATCCCAAGGGGCTGGGCGCCCTGGCGGATTATTTCGCGGCGCGGGCACGCGGCGGCACGGCGCTGATGGTGACCGGCGGCTTCGGCGTCAGCCCGACCGGCGCGCTGGCGCTCGGCGCACGGATGATGGCGTCCGACAAAGACGTGGAGATGCACCGCGTGGTGCCCGAGCGTGTGCATGCGGCAGGGGGCCGGATCGCGCTGCAACTCATCCATGCCGGGCGCTACGCCTACAACCCCCGATCGGCCGCACCCTCGGCGATCCAGGCGCCCATCAATCCCTTCCGGCCGCGGGAGATGCCGGCGGAGGAAGTCGAGCAGACCATCGCCGATTTCGCCCATGCCGCGGCGCTGGCGCGCCAGGCCGGCTATGACGGCGTGGAGATCATGGGCTCGGAAGGCTATCTCATCAACCAGTGGCTGGCGGCGCGCACCAACCGGCGCGACGACGCCTGGGGCGGCGATTTCGAGCGGCGCATGCGCCTGCCGTTGGCCATCGTGCGGCGGGTGCGCCAGGCCGTCGGCCCCGACTTCATCGTCATCTACCGCGAATCGATGCTCGATCTGGTCACGGACGGCAGCAGCGGCGCGGAGATCGTCACCCTCGCCCGTGCCATCGCGGCGGCCGGCGCGACGATGATCAACACCGGCATCGGCTGGCACGAGGCGCGCGTCCCCACCATCGCGACCATGGTCCCGCGCGCCGCCTTTGCCTGGGCCACCGCGCGGGTGAAGGCGGCCGTCGACATCCCGGTCATCGCCAGCAACCGCATCAACGTCCCCGAGGTCGCCGAGGCGCTGATCGCGCAAGGCATGGCCGACATGGTGTCGATGGCCCGTCCGTTGCTGGCGGATGCGGACTGGACGGCCAAGGCGAGCGCCGGCCGGCGCGCCGCCATCAACGTCTGCATCGCCTGCAACCAGGCCTGTCTCGACCACACCTTCAACGGCAAGCTGGCCAGTTGCCTGGTCAATCCCAGCGCCTGCCGCGAGGCCGAGTTTGCGCTCACACCGGCCGCGCGGACACTGCGCGTGGCGGTGGTGGGCGGCGGGCCGGCTGGCATGGCGGCGGCGATGGTGGCGGCCGAACGCGGCCATCGGGTCACGCTCTTCGAAGCGCAGGATGCGCTGGGCGGCCAGTTCCGCCTCGCCTGCCGCGTGCCGGGCAAGGAAGAGTACGCCGAGACACCGGTCTACTACGCCGCCCGATTGGCCGAGCTGGGCGTCGAGGTGCGTCTCGGTGAACGCGCCGACGCCCGGACGCTGATCGAGGGCGGCTATGCGCACGTCATCCTGGCCAGCGGCGTCGTTCCGCGCCGGCCTGAGATCCCCGGCATCGATCACCCCCGGGTGTTGACCTATGCCGAGGTGCTGGGCGGCGGCGCCGCGGTCGGCGCCCGTGTCGCCATCCTCGGCGGCGGCGGCATCGGCGTCGACACGGCGCATTTCCTGGCCCACGATCCGGCCCGCCCGTCCCCGGGCCTCGACGCCGCCGCCTTCCTCGCCCAATGGGGCGTGACACAGGATGCCGCCGCGCCCGGCGGCCTCGCCGGCGCCGCAGCGCCCACGCATGCCGCGCGCGAGATCCACCTGCTGCAGCGCTCCACCGGCAAGGTCGGCGCGCGGCTCGGCAAGACCACCGCCTGGGCCCACCGCGAATTGCTGGACCGCCTGGGGGTGCAGATCCAGGGCGGTGTGCAGTACGAGCGCATCGATGATGAGGGACTGCACCTGATGCATCAGGGCCAGCGGCGCTGCCTCGCCGTCGACCACATCGTCGTCTGCGCCGGCCAGGAGCCGCTGCGTGAACTGGAGGAGCCACTCGCGCAGGCTGGGGTGGCCGTGACGCGGATCGGGGGTGCGGACGTGGCTGCGGAACTGGACGCCAAACGCGCCATCGAACAGGGGTGGCGGGTCGCCATGGCGCTGTGACGCGCGGCGGCCCGGCCACGCAAAACCTCAGTGACACCAGGAGATCCGATCATGGATGAAAGCGTTCAGGCCGCGCTGCGCAAATGGCCCAACGTGCCGGCCGCCTACGGCTGGCTGTCGCTGGACCGGCGCGGCGGCTGGCTGCTCGAGGGCCGCCCCTTGCGGCATGCGCGCACCATCGCCTTCATCAACCGCAACTATCTCGCCGATGCGCACAGCGCCTGGCTGTTCCAGAACGGGCCGCAGCGGGTCTATGTCGCCCTCGCCTACACACCCTGGGTGCTGCATCGCCATCCGGACCGCCCGCCCGGCGCCGCAGGCGCGCTGGTCACCCACACGGGCGGGGCCGTGGAACGGCTGGACGGCGCCTGGGTGGACGAGGAAGGCAACCTGCTGCTCGAAACCCCACGAGGCATCGGGCTGCTCGACGACCGCGATCTGGTGGCCTACGGCGCCGCGTTTTGCGATGAACACGGTCGACCGCCGAACGACGCCGCGCTCGAAGCGGGACTGGCCGCGCTCATGGACGGCGAGGCCGCGGCCTTGGGTTTGCGCGACGGAGACCGCATCCTGCCGGTGCAATCCATCCGTTGCGCCGAGGTGCCGGCCCGCTTCGGATTCATCCAGCATCCCGCCCCGGGCGCCGAGTGAACGACCACCTGCCTTGGTCCGGCCCCTTCATCGGCGCCCGGACGCTGCTGCCCGAAGGCCACTTCAGCGGCATCGTCAAACACGCGGTAACGGGCCCGGTGTGGCTGGGCGCAACCGGATTCACCGCGGATGTGCAGGTGGACCGGCGCGTGCACGGCGGCCCGGAACGGGCGGTGTGCGTGTTCACCGTGGCCGGTTATCGCCATTGGGCAGCGATCTACCCGCGCCGGGCGGCGGACTTCGTGCCCGGCGCCTTCGGCGAAAGCGAGGCCTGCATCGGCGATCGCTGGCGACTCGGCGCGGCCGTCCTCGAAATCAGCCAGCCGCGCAATCCCTGCTGGAAATTGAGCCAGCATCTGGAATTGCCGGATCTCTCCAAACGCATCGTCCGCACCGGTTACGGCGCCGGCTGGCTGTGCCGGGTCATCCAGCCCGGCTGGGTACAGGCCGACGATGGCCTGTCGATCGTGGAGCGCCATCCGGCGCGTCTCGCCATCACCCGACTCTGGGC
>PKCW01000279.1 GCA_002862965.1 Pseudomonadota bacterium | reverse complement strand
ACAACTATTTCCGATCCTCGGCCTCTTTTCGCGTGCGCATCGCGCTCAACATCAAGGGCCTGCCTTATGAGTACCTGCCGGTGCACCTGCTGCGTGGCGAGCACCGCGACCCGGCCTACGCCAACCTGGTAGGCGACGCCCTGGTACCCGCCCTGGTCACCGACGAGGGGGCCGTTCTGCCGCAATCCATGGCCATCATGGAATATCTGGAGGAGCGCTGGCCCACCCGGTCGGTGCTGCCCAAGGACAGTCTCGGTCGCGCGCGGGTGCGCGCCTTGGCGCAGCTGTTTGTGTCGGACATCCAGCCGTTGCACAACCTGCGCGTCCTGCGTTATCTGCGCAACCGGCAGGGCCAGGACGATGCACAGATCAAACAGTGGTCGGCGTACTGGATCGCAGAAGGATTGATGGCGGTGGAGCATCTGCTCGCGAGCGGCGGCGAGACCGGCGCTTACTGCCACGGCGATCACCCGACGATCGCCGATGCCTGCCTGATTGCGGAAGTGCACGAGGCGATCGAACAGGGCGTGGATCTGTCCGAATTTCCCATGGTGCGGCAGATCTATGCTTCCTGCATGACACTGGCGGCGTTCCAGGCCGCCGCCCCCGAGACGCAGCGGGATGCGGCCGGGTTGACGGCGTCCGTCGGGATATAGGCCGGCTCGCGGCGCGCCCCGTAGCGCCGCTTGGACGGGGCCGCCTTGTTTGCGCCCTGCGCCGATATCAGGAACTTTGCATCGTGCCGGCCGCGGTCACGGGAAGGGTTGCGCCGGCATTCGTGAAACGCATCACGCCGTCTTCGACTGCCCCGAACCTGAGGCTCACGATGTCGCGCGCGTAGTTCTGGTAGAGCTTCCAGGGGGCCTTGGAGCCCTGCTTGGGAAACTTGTCGATGGCGCGCTGAATATAGCCGGACGAGAAGTCCACGAAGGGCAGCTCGGTCAGGTCCGGATCGGTGTTGTGCGGCGTGCAGAAACGATATCCATGCCGTTCCATGTGGTTGATCAGGCGACAGACGTAGAGGCTGGTGAGATCGCACTTGAGCGTCCAGGACGCATTGGTGTAGCCCGTGGCCTGGGCCAGATTGGGCACATCCTTGAACATCATGCCCTTGTAGGTGATGCTCCGGCCGGGTTCCCAGGCCTGTCCGTCGAGGCTGAACGTCACGCCGCCCAGGGGGATGAGGTCGAGCCCCGTCGCCGAGACGACGATGTCTGCTTCGATCGTCCGGCCGGACTTGAGGTCGATGCCGGTTTCCGTGAAGCCATCGATGTGATCGGTGACGATTTCCGCGCGCCCTGATCGGATGGCCTTGAACAGGTCGTTGTTGGCCGCGATGCAAATCCGTTCTTCCCACGGGTTGTAGCGTGGGTTGAAGTGAACGTCGACATCGCAGGCATCGCCCAGTTGATGGCGCATGTGCAGGCGCAGGGCCTTGCGGACGAGCGTGGGCCAGCGTCTGGAGATCTGGAAGAACAGGGTCGCCAGCCAGACGTTCTTGAAGCGGTTGACGGCCGAGCCGATCGGGCCCGGCAGCAGCAGGCGAAAGGCTTCGGTCAGCGGATCCCAGTCGGGCAGGCCGATGACATAGGTGGGTGAGCGCTGCAACATGGTCACGTGAGCCGCCTTTTCCGCCAGCGCGGGGACCAGCGTGACGGCGGTGGCGCCGCTGCCGATGACGACGACGCGCTTGCCCGAGTAGTCCAGATCCTCCGGCCATTGCTGCGGATGGATCAGTGTGCCCCCGAATCGCTCCTGGCCGGGAAACTGCGGCATGTAGCCACCGTCGTAGCGGTAGTAGCCGCTGCACATATAGAGGAAGTTGCAGGTGTAGCGGACGAGCTCGCCTTGGGCCTGCGCTTCCACGGTCCAGTAGGCATCCTTGCTCGACCAGCTGGCGTGTGTCACCGAATGGCCGAAGCGGACGTGGCGGTCCACCTGGTGTTCCTGCGCCGTTTCGCGGATGTAGTCGCGGATCAGGGGTCCCGGCGCGATGGCCTGGCGATGATTCCAGGGGCGGAACGGGAAGCCCAGTGTGTACATGTCGGAGTCCGAGCGCAGTCCCGGATATCGAAACAGATCCCAGGTTCCGCCAATCGCCTGCCGCCCTTCGAGGATCGCATAGGATTTCTGCGGGCAATGCTCGTTCATGCGCGCGCCCGCGCCGATGCCCGAAAGACCGGCGCCGACGATCAGGACGTCGAAGTGTTCCATGGTTCAGACCCCTCGCCACCATCGGCACGGTGTCGGGCGCCCGCAAGTGCCCGCGCCGACGAGAAATGTTGGTTTACAGCGGGACATCGGCCGATGTCCAGCGCAGACGGACGCTCTCTCTAGAGAAGTACAGCGTACAAGTCCTTGCAAGTGCGCGATGCCTTGAAGATCGGTTCCTGTCGCGGAAAGGCAAAATGCTTACAGCAAAATCAGTCGCGGTCACGGCCACCGGCGTCTGGGCCATCTACAATCGATCAGCAAGATCCGCGCGGGCCAGTAAACGCTTGGCGTGCCCGTCCGGACTCAATCAACAACGAAAGCAATCGTCCTGACTGCGGCATGGACCCGTCAGGGGGAGGAGGATGTCATGGACATGATTTCATCGACGCAAAAGGTTGCGCCGCCGGAGGAACACAGCATCGAGCCCCGGCCGGTGCGGTTCAACATCACGGACGCAAGTCCGCGCCACTGGTTCGACAACGATCCGTTCCGGACGCAGTTTTTCAATGCGCTCTTCACGACTTTTCCGCCCGGCGAGAATTTTTTCGTCCGCAGCGTGGTGCATTATCGCGACCGCATCACCGATCCGGTGCTCCTGAAGCAGATCAATGCCTTCGCGGGGCAAGAAGGCACGCACGCGAGTTCGCATCAGGATCATCTGGACATCCTTTCCCGTCAGGGGTACACGAGCCTCGAACGGGAAAATCGCTACATCATCGATCCTTTCCTCAAGCTGGCCAACCGGATCGCACCCAAGCTCTCGCTGGCACTGACCGTGGCGCTGGAGCACTTCACGGCGATGCTCGCCCATCAGGCCATCGCGCGCTCGGACCTCTTTCGCGATCAGGCACACGAAGACTTCAAGCCGCTGATGGAATGGCACGCCGCGGAGGAGATCGAGCACAAGGCGGTGGCGTTCGACGTCTACCAGCAAGTCGATGGCAGTTACCGGCGCCGCATCGGCGCGATGATCGGTGCGACCATCTTCATGGTCGTGCTCTTGGTGCCGATGCGCATGAGCCCCTTGCTGTACCGGGACGGCGTGTTGTTCAACTGGCGTACCTGGCGCGACGGCCTGTCGTTCCTCTACGGCAAGCAAGGCATCTTCCGCATGCCCTGGAACCACTACAAGCAGTTCTACCGGCGCGACTTTCATCCGTGGGACGTGCAGGATTTCGACCTGATCCGTCCCTTCCGTGACGAGTATCAAAGCGGTCTGTGGCTTGAGGCGAGCCGGGTCAAACGCGTGGCCTGACGGACGTTTCGGTCGCGGCCGGCCGGGCGCCGGCCGCTTCCTCCGCACGCCCGGACGCATTGATGCGCCCGGGCTTTCTCGCCACGAGCGACATCACGCTTCCAGGGACTTTCACGGATGAAACCCCGTTTCAAATGGCTGTCGTCGGCGGTGGCGCTCGCGCTGGTCGGTGCCGGTGTCTACGTCTGGACCGATTTGCAATCGGCGCCGGTCTGTCTTGGCGAGGCGGCCGCGCACGACCCGCGGGCGCCCATCGTGCTGAGCGGTTGGGGCTTTGACCCGGGCAACACGCGGGCGGTCCCGGAGGCGGCACAGGGCATGGGACCGCAGGAGTTGCCCCGCCTGGCCTTGCAGTGGGCTTTCCGTTTCCCGTGGTGGACCAACAAGGCGCGCTCCCAGCCGGCCGTGACGGCCGACACGATTTATGTCGGTAGCCAGCGGGGATGGGTTTATGCGCTGAACCGGTGGGTCGGTTGCGTGCGCTGGAAAACCTTCGTCGGCGCCGAGGTGCGCACGGGCATGGTTCTCGGCGAGGCGGGTCCGGACGGCGAGCGCCTGCTGTTTTTCGGCGACTTCAACGGCAACGTCCATGCGCTCGATGCCGGGACCGGTGTGCGCCGGTGGAAGGCGGCCGTCGACGTCCACCGGCTGGCCACCGTGACCGGCACGCCCGCGTTGCATGCAGGCCGCCTGTATGTGCCGGTCTCGTCCATCGAGGTCGCGGTGCCGGCGTTGCCCGTTTACCCCTGCTGCACTTTCCGCGGATCGGTTCACGCCTTCGACGCGGCGACGGGCGCGAGCCTCTGGCAGACCTTCACCACCGAACCAGCCACGCCGCAAGGCCGAAACGGGCTCTTCGTCCAGCGCTGGGGACCCTCGGGCGCGCCGATCTGGAGCGCGCCGACCATCGACGTCGCCCGCGGACGACTTTATGTAGGGACAGGCGAGAACTACAGCCAGCCCACCAATGCGCTGAGTGACGCGATCCTTGCGCTGGATCTCGACGACGGCCGCATCCTGTGGTCGCGCCAGTTCACGGCCAAGGATGCGTGGAACATGAGCTGCATCCTGCCGGGCGGCATCAACTGTCCGGAGAACGCCGGGCGCGATCTGGATTTTGGCGCCTCACCCGTGCTGGTTCGTGGTGACGACGGTCGGGAGGTGCTGGTGGCGGGGCAGAAATCCGGCATGGTCTATGGCATCGATCCCGAAGATGGCGCCATGCGCTGGTCACGTCGTCTGGGTCGTGGTGGACCTTTGGGCGGCGTGCACTGGGGCCTTGCGGCGCGCGACGGGCGAGTGTTCGTGCCCATCTCCGATTACCTGAAGCCCATCCCCGGTCTGAAGGCGCCCCAGCCGGAGGATCCCGCGTTGCCCAAGGCGCCGGGGCTCTACGCGCTGGATGCGGCGACCGGGGAGCTGCGCTGGGCAACGCCGGCGCGGCCTGCATGCGCAGACGCCGAGCAGTGCTATCCGGGGCTGTCGGCAGCCCTCACCGCCTTGCCGGAACAGGTTGTCGCCGCGACGCTCGATGGGCGGGTGCAAGCCTATGACAGTGTTTCAGGTGAGCTGCGCTGGGAGAGTCCGACGGCCCGCGGGTTCCGGGCCGTGGACGGGCGATCGGCCCACGGCGGCGCAATCGACGCCGGTGGCGCGATCGTGGCCGGGTCGCAACTGATCGTCAATTCGGGCTACGGCTTGTTCAGTCAGGCGCCCGGCAACGTGCTTCTGGTCTACGGGCCACCGCATGCGCCCCCGGCAAGTCCGGCGTACGGGGAAAAGGAGTAATGAAATGAGAATCCTGATGGCGATCCTGCTGCTGGGGATGCTGATCCACGGCTTGCGGACTTGGCTCGTGCGGCGGCCATTGCCCGCCGTCAACCATGAGCCATTCGAGGGCACGCTCGAGCGGGTCAACGAGTCGATCGTGGCCTGCCGCGCGGCAAGCTCGTCGCCCCATCGCAGCGTCATTGCCATCCACGGGTTTCTCGAGGACTTCCGCTATTTCACGGCGCTCTACCGCGATCCGTCCATCGAGTTGGTTCTCGTCAACAACAGCGGCTACCACTGTCCCGTGATCGGGCGATCTCCCGATCTCGCCTCCTGGGGTGAGGCAACCAATCCCTACGCCGTGGGCAGCATCGAGCATGACGCCTTTGTGTTCAATCTGGCCTTGATGCACCGGGTGACTGGCCAGCGCGTGCGGGCCCATGGGCATTCTCGCGGCGGCGCGGTCATCCTCGAGGCGGCACGGCAGAACCCCGCGCTGTTTCGGGACGTCGAGGTGATCCTCGAAGCCCCGGTGCTGCCCGGCGGACAGGGACATCCCCTGCTGGAGCTGGCCTTCTCGGCGCCGGGCCGCTACCTGTTGCCGATCACCTTCACGCTGCTGCGCCAGATCGACGTCGTACGCTTCGGCGGATTCGTCTTCGCCCCCCTGACGCCGCGCAAGGTGGAGTTGGTGCGTGGCCTCTATTTTTCGCCCAAGACCTTCCGCATCGTGCTGGAAAACCTGATTTCCATGCGGCAGTGGATCGCCGGCCACGACCGATCCATCTTCGCGAACATCCTGAACGGGACCATCCTCGTCGGCGCCAGCGATCGCGTGCTCGATCGCCCCTCCATGCTCCGCAGCGCGCGGACGGCCGGGTCTGGATGGCGGGTGGTCGAGACCCGTGGCACCAGTCATTTCGTGTCCCTGGATCAGCCGGATACGGTGCCGGCCTTGTCGGCATTGTGACCGGGTCGACCGCGTAGGCGGTCCGTCTCGATCGGTCGGCGCCCGGCGTTGCGCGTCATCCGGGCTTCCCAGCGCCGGATCTTGATTTCAGTCATGGGCCGCGCCGCGGCCTGCTGCGTAGACTGACATCCCCGATGGGGTTCATTGGCGGACGCTATGGGAGTAGAATTTCGTCTCCCCATTGAACGTCTGTTCAGGGATTGTGTGGAGCGGCCGATTCATTTAAATTTGTGCCGTTATCGCCTCAGGCGGAAGGTGGACGGGAGCGCCCCCAACCTTCCGGCAAGTATTGATAAAAACAATAACATTCGGCTGAATGATCAGGCAGTCCTCCGGTCGAGCGGATCGCTCACTTCAGACTTCCACTGGATCGACCCTGATCATGCGTGAATGTGTGGCCACCGCCGACTGGTCGAACAGTCGATCAGGTCCACGGAAGGCGCGGGAATTCCGACATTTTTAGCGGCAACTGGAGTTCGAAGGAAATGAATACCACGACGGGAGCATATGGCACGGGGGCGGCGCCGGACACCGCAGGCCCGCCGACGAAGTCGGCCGTGCGCAATGTCCAGGAGCAGATGGCGGCCTGGAAGAACATCGACTACACCCTGATTCCGATCTTCTCGATTCTGATCGGCGGCGTCACGGTGTTCCTCATCGCCTTGACGGTGGGCGACTGGGACTACTGGCAGGATTGGCGTGATCGCCGCTATTGGCCGTTGGTGACGCCGTTTTCGCTGATCATTCCGGCTGCGATCTTCAACTACTTCTTCTGGAAGCGATTCCGGTTGCCCATCGGGGCGACGGCGATGATCCTGGGCTACATGTTCGGCGTCTGGGTCAGCCGCTACATGAACTTCCATGTCTTCGCCAATTTTCCGATGAACTTCGTCGCACCCTCGACCTTCATCGGCATGGGAATCCTGCTGGATTGCACGCTCGCGCTCAGCCGCAGCTTCTTCGTCACTGGCCTGGTCGGTGCTTTCCTGTTCGCGATCGTGCTCTACCCGCTGAACTGGATCACCATGGCGCCCTTCCATGTCCCCGTGGAATACAACGGCTACCTCGTGACCGTGGCGGACCTGATGGGCTACCAATATATCCGCACGGCCATTCCGGAGTACGTCCGCATCATCGAGGAGTCGACCTTGCGCACCTTCGGTGAAGCGGTCACGCCGCTCACGGCATTCTTTGCGGGCTTCGTCACCCTCCTGAACTACTACCTGTGGGTGTGGATCGGCTCGTTGCTGACACAGAACCGGTGGCTGACCCGCCTGATCTGAGGTGGGCGCGACGGCCGGGTTGCCGAAGGGTTGGATGAACTGGGTGGCGCGCCTCGCGCGCAGCCTGTGAAATCTTGAAAGGACAACGGATCCAATGACTGCGATCCGTTCATTCGGGGATTGCCGAACATTATGAAGACGATCAGACACATCAGGTTGGACCGTTGGGGCGCCTTGGCACTCGCGCTCTTGATCACGCTGGCCGGGCCCCTCTACAGCCCCGCCGCAGAGGCGCATGGCGAGCGCGCGCAACAAGCCAGTCTGCGCATGCGGACCATGCATTGGTTCGATACCGACATTCAGCCGCGCAAGATCGCGGTGAATGAAACGATCCGGGTGTCGGGGCGTTTCATGCCGTCCAAGTCCTGGCCGGAGCATATCCGATCGGTCGAGGAAACCGCGTTCCTGAACATCGGCGTGCCGGGCCCGGCCTTCGTCCGCGTCGATTCCCGGGTCAATGGGGTGGCCATGATCCGCTCCACCCGCTTCCACCTGGGCGAAACCTATGAGTACGAAGTCGTGCTCAAGGGGCGCGCGCCGGGTCGGTATCATGTCCATCCGGTGATCAGCGTCGAGGGCGCCGGTCCCATCATCGGGCCAGCGTTCTGGGTCGAGGTGACCGGGGATCAGAAGGACTTCCAGCACACCATCACCACCATGACCGGGGAAACCATCAACCCCGAAACCTACGCGCTGTCGACCATCCTCTGGTGGAATGCGCTGTGGTTCGTGATCGGCATTGCCTGGATGGCGTGGTGGTTCCGCAAGCTGCCGGTCATCATGCCCCGCTACATCAAGGTGCAGGATCTCGGTGACGACCAGGCCAACCAGCTCATCACCATCCCGGACATGATCGTGTCGGTGCTGTTCGTCGGTTTCGTCATGCTGGTGATTGCCGGCGGCTTCTTCTGGGCGAACTACAAGTACCCCATCACGGCCGTGCTGCAGACGGGCAAGGTCGAAGTCGAGCCGTTGCCGATGCCGCCGCAGAAGGTCGAGGTTGAAGTCAACAAAGCGACCTATCGCATTCCCGGCCGCAGCTTCCAGGTCGAGATGACGGTCACCAACCGCGGCGAACGGCCGGTGCAGGTGGGCGAGTTCAGCGCCGCCAATATCCGCTTCATCAATGCCAAGATGTTCGACATCAAGCCGCAGGACGAGCACGATCTTGTGGCATCGTCCGGTCTGCGCGTGGAAAGCGCGCCGATCAAGCCCGGCGAGACGCGCACCATCACGATCTACGCCGATGACGCGCTGTGGGAGACCTATCGACTGGTCAGCCTCATCAATGAGCCGGACGGTCGTTTCGCGGCATTGCTGATGTTCTATGACGACCAAGGCACGCGCTACCTGAACGAAATTCAGGGACCGATGATTCCGTCCTTCGGTTGATTCCGTAACCCATCAAGGCTGGCGATGCGCGCTTCAAGCGGCGTCGCCGGCCTTTGATACATGAGAACAATGCCGTCAAGACGGAGGGCGACATGATGAATTCTGGCTTGGCCTCTATCCGCTTCACCGGACGCGCTTTCTGGTCGATGACCCTGTGCCTGCTGTTGATGTCAGGTGCGGCTTGGGGACACGGCGGTGTGTCCATCGAGGACGACATGTGCATCATGCAGGTCGGTCCCTATCGGGCGCACTTCACCGGCTATATCCCGGATCGGCGCGCCACCCAGGAGTTCTGTGAAGACATTCCGGACACCGGGCGCGCCATTTTCGCGATCGATTTCATCAACGATGAACTGCGGCGCATGCAGGTCGATTTTCGCATCATCCGTGACGTGAACAACGTCGGCATTCGGGCGACCTACGACGATCTGGGAAGCAAGGAAGACATCGAGCGGGCGACGCTCTATTACCGGGCGCCCGAGGTGCTGGCCACGGGCACCTTCAATGTCACGCATACCTTTCCGGAAAAGGGGCACTTCATCGGCATCGTGACCGCGCGTCATCCCGAAACCGGCAAGGAATACATTTCCGTGTTTCCGTTTGCCGTGGGCATCTTTCGCTGGGGCCCGATAGTCACCCGCATCGGCGCAATCCTGGTATTGGTCGGGGCTGCGGCGGCTTTCTTCATCACGCGTGCCATGCGCAAGTAATTTCGTCCACCCCGAGATGGCGTTGTGACACCAGGATCAATCCTGGAGGCCAAGGATCGGTCCATCGGCTGAGCGGAGTGTCGCTGGATCCCGGTTCTTGAGACTCCAGATCTTCAGGCGACCCGCCAAAGTTGGAGGCGTAACGCTCTGGAACGAAGCGGGTGGTCTCGAATATCGGCGGAACAATGGGGCGGGCTTTCATGCAATCACGTGCGCTGTGGGTGGTTTTCGGGGTCCTGACGGTATGCGGCGCCCTTCTCGTGCCGCGGCAGTGGTACCCGCTGTCCTGGCAGGTGCAGTGGTACCAGTGGTTCGGTCCCGGCGACTACAGTGATCGGCCCGGGAGCGATCAGGGTCCGGATTTGACCGCCGAGGCGTATTGCCCGGAGGATGCGTTCGGCTGGCGCAAGGGGCAGGTCATCGACGGCGTCGAGATCGCGCCGTCACCGAACTGCATTGCGGACAATCCCTATCTCGTCGCTGCGGCCGTCAAGGGCACCAACAATGTGTCGGCCGCAACCTTGATGCAGTCCGGGTTGACCCCGGACGCCGTGGTGATGGGCCGCGATCTGGATGGCGACGGTGATCCGGACGAAGTGCACATCCGCCTCGAGGTGACCGAACTCAACGGCAGCTCGCCGGACCGCCCGGATCCGATGACGCAATACGAGATCGCGCCGGGCATCCGACCGGGGCTTTGGGTGTTCACGCCCAAATCGGTGGGCATGTCCACCGAAAACTTCGAGTCGGTGAAAGCCAACCCCTTGCTGCGGGCGCCGAGTCCCGCCATCCGGGTGGAGCAGGGCGACAAGGTCTACATCACGCTCGAAAACACCCACTACATGCCGCATACGATCCATCTGCACGGCGTGGATCATTCCTTTGCCCAGGATCACGGCATGCCGCATGAAGAGAGCATGTCGGAACATGAGGTTCACGGGCAGGGGCAAAACGTCGCTGCGCATGAACGGAGCGTGACGCCGCTGGGCAACGACGGCGTCGCCGAAACGAGCGAGCTGCCGTCGATGCCCGCCCGAGCCCACACGTACTTCATTCAGCCGCGCGTGGCCGGCACCATGTTTTACCACTGCCATGTGCAGGCCAATATCCACATTCTGATGGGGATGCAGGGCTTGTTCGTCGTCGAGGAAAACCGGCCCAATAACTGGGTGCAGACACTCAATATCGGGGACGGCCAGGTGCGGCATCCCTCGGTGGCCGTACGCGAGAAATTCGACCGCGAGTATGACCTGCACTACGAGGATCTCTACAAGGGTCTGAGCGATGTCATCCAGAGCCGCATCGATCCGCGGCTGATCATCCGTGATGCGCATCGGCGCTGGGACATCACCCAGGACGACCCGAGCTACTTCCTGCTCAACGGCCGTTCTTTCCCGTACACGATGCGGGAATCCCTGATCGTGGTCGGCGCCAAGGAGAAGGTGAAGTTGCGCATGCTCAACGGCGGCAACAAGACCGTGCCGGTGCATCCTCATGGCCACAAATTCACCATCACCCATCTCGACGGCATTGCCGTTCCGCCGGCTGCACGCGTCATCCGCGATGTGATTGCGCTCAACTCGGCGGAACGGGTGGACGTCGAACTCGATACCACCGACGACGGCTTGCACAGCTATGGGCCCGGCATCTGGCTCATGCATGACCATCAGGAAGTCGCACAAACGACCGCCGGGATTTATCCGGGTGGCAGCATCACCGCCATCGTCTATGAGGACTATCTGGGCGAGAACGGCTTTCCCAAGGTCCAGGGCGTGGAGTGGAAGAAATTCTTCACGCCGGAGTTCTATCGCCGGGAGGTTCCGGTGTGGGTCGACTATGACCCGCTGAACCGTCTGGCGGACGTCACCGGCAGTTCGCGCGAAACGATCCGGTTCCTGTTGCTGGGCGGCGTCGCGGGGGGGTGGCTGGCGGTACTGATCGCCTTGCTGCGGCGGCCGCGCGCTGCATCGGCAGGAGTCTGACGTCATGCGCAAACATCGTTGTCTGAAATCTGTGTGGGTTTGCGGGCTGGCGGTGTTGCTCTGCGGAACGACTTTCGCTGCGGAGAACGAGAACGCGCCAGCCGCTACGGACCATTCGCAGATGGACCACTCGCAGATGGACCACTCGCAGATGGACCACTCGCAGATGGACCACTCGCAGATGGACCACTCGCAGATGGACCACTCGGGCCACGGCGGGCATGCGGGACACAAGATGACCCTCGACGACGAGGGCATGGTCATGAATTGGAATGAGGATACGTTGCCGGAGGACTGCCGCAGCATCAGCCGCGACTATGCCTTCGAAGTTCGTGCCGGAACGCAATATGCCGAGTCCTACAACGGCACCATCTTCGGCATGAGCCAGCACGAATTTCGCGTCGAGCCCTGCAGCCGGATCACGGTGACGTTCATCAACGAGGACGAGGTGCGCCACCAGTTCATGGTGCATCAGTTGCCGAAGTACCTGTACCCGCAAGGCATGTTCCATCTCGAGGCCGCAGGCGGGGCGACCAAGCAGGGCACTTTCATCGTCCCGAGCGACGACCGAACCTATCTCGTCCACTGCGACCTGGCCCAGCATATGGAAAAAGGGATGAAAGCACAGCTCGTGGTCGGACGTGGCGGCCTTGCGCTGCCGAGCGTGCCCGGGGTGACGCGCAATTTCCGCCATGACTGGTACACCGACCCATTGGTGCTATGGGGCGCTTTCGCCGGTGGGCTGGGGATATCCCTGATCGGCGTGCTGATGCTGTTGCGCCGCCGGTAGTCGGGACCGATCGATTTCGTCCAATTCGGGTCGATGCGCCGCCCGTATGGCTGTGCGTGCAAACGCCAGCAGGGCGTCGTTGCGGCCCGGCCAGTCGAGATGTCTTCCTCGATGCGGGCAATAGCGTGTCTCTGCGTTCCCCGCCGGTCCTCGCCAGCTGAGACAGCCCTCTGGCATGGCCTTGGGTTCTGCACCATCGGCGTTGCACTGGGCCCACCACTGGGCGGCTTCCCGACCGTAGCCCGGGAAGAGGCGGTCCCGTTCGCCATGCAGCACCAGAACGGCCAGCGGCCCCGGGCAGGATTGCTGCGCCAGGTCTGCGCCCCGAATCCCGGCGGCGCTGGGG